>NZ_JBICHO010000203.1:0-4120 GCF_043100905.1 Rhodopirellula sp. JB055
ACCTGGCACCCAGCCGATGCTTTGGAACAAAGCGAGGCGTCCAGCCGATCACGCAATCCCCGCCGCGTCGGCGAGGCCACCACACACGTAGCCGGATCCGCCAAGAATTCGGACACTCACCTTCGAAACGTGTCTTCGCCAATTGGTGAAGACACATGGCTCGTGCGACACAAGACGGAGTTCACTCAATTGAAAACGAAAACAGATGAAAATTGCGGTCTCGGGAGGAGGAATCGCTGGCACGGCAGTCAGCAATCTGCTCGCATCGGCAGGGAATCAAGTAACGATCTTTGAACAAGCGACTCAGTGCCAAGCGATTGGCGCAGGGATCATGCTCCAACCCAGCGGTCAGGCGGTTTTGGACCGGCTGGGAATCCTCGCAACAATCGCCCGTCAGTCGGCAAAACTGGAAGGCATCGAGGCGTTCCTGCTTTCCGGTCGACCGCTGATTGAATTGAAATACGGGCATCTTGGCGAGAACCATTTTGCCTATGGTGTGCATCGCGGGGTGCTCTTCCAACACTTGCTGAATCGGTGCGTTCAATCCAAGGTTGATTTGCAAACTTCGACTCAAATTTGCGACTTCTGCGACGACGGGGACAGCGTCCATGTGATCGACCAACAGGGCACCCGACACGGCCCATTTGATTTCCTTGTTGCAGCGGACGGAGCTCGATCTCGTTTGAGAACCGCAGCGAAACTGAAATCGCGAACCGTCGATTACGACTACGCTGCGATCTGGGCGACAGGCCCTTGTTCGCAGGTCCACCATCGCTTGCATCAAGTCATTGATGGCACAGACCGGTTGGTTGGATTGCTGCCGATTGGCAACGGACAATGCAGTTTCTTCTGGGGGCTACGCACCGATCATTACGAAGAATTGGTCCAACGAGGAATGCTGGCCTGGAAACAGGAGGTCATCGCCATGTGCGAACCCGCCGCAGAACTCCTCGATTCCATCAACCATTTTCAAGAGATGACGTTCGCCGGGTATCGGCACGTCCGCATGCAACGCTGGCACGTTGGCAAGGTTGTCTTCCTGGGCGATGCAGCACACCCGTCGAGCCCCCATTTAGGCCAGGGCGTCAACTTGGCCCTAGAGGATGCCGCCTGTTTTGCAGATGCACTCACTGAAACCGGAACGTTCCAACAAGCTGCCGTCCGCTATCAACAACTCCGACAACGAAAGGTCCGCTACTACCAATCGCTGACCCGAATGTTGACACCGTTCTTTCAGTCCGACATGCCCTTGTCAGCAACCTGCCGAAACATTGGACTCCCCTGGTTCCCTAAAGTCCCTTGGATCCGCCGCCGTATGCTTCAAACGCTGAGCGGACTGCAAGACGGATGGATCTGAATTCAAAGCCAGCCACCACGCCGTACACCAATTGTGTACGTCGGCTTCCAGCTTGTGACTCACTCCCAAAGCATGAGTCGTGCTGCCCCGCTCCCACGTCAACACAGGAGATCATGAAGTTCTTAACCGCTATGTTTGCAATGCCTTCAGAACCCCGCCCGTGCAGAGGTCGTGCAGTTTTATTTCGCCTCCCTTTGGGAGGGTCGGCCCGTTTCGGGCCGGGGAGGGCTACGCGCTGACTCCGATGCTCGCCCCTCCCCTCGCTTCGCTCGACCCTCCGAGGGGGAGGGTGATGAGAAACGTTTGGCAACACAGCACTTAAAAACTGCACGACCTCTGCAGCAGGAGGGTTCGGAAAGCGAGATTTCCGGGGAAGGCAATCCGCGCCGCTTCCCATGCTCGGCCCCCTCTCTCGCGTACGCCCGAACGGCGTCGCTCAACCTCCCCGAAATCTTCGTTCCGGGAGAGGTGCTCAAATGCTGAACCCCGCTAAGCGGGCAGGCAGGAATGACTGGGCAGAACCTCACATTGGCGAGTCTTTTTGAGACTCGCAACTCAGCTCACTACAACTCCATCCCGACCAGCCTTGCGAACAACACTCGCAACAATTCGCGTTTGCGGTCTGAATTCTCTGACACTCGGTCGCGAATTTGATCGAGCGTCATCCACTCATGACCAGCGACCTCCGCAGGATTGAGCGTGATCGACGTGTCCTCGGCGACCTTGCTCAGCGAACCATAGTACGCCTTCCCCTGCATCGGACGGATCGAAAACTCGACGTCGCGACTGCCTTGCCGCTCTGGGATCGCTTTGCGTCCCAACCAAACGGAACGTCGAAAATGCATTTGCTTTCGACTGACCCCCAGCTCGACGTCCAAGCATTGCGACGTCGCCTCTTCCACCGACACGTTGGGCGGAATCCCTTCTTGAGGTGGCATCCAAGCTCCACGGCCAGCGGCAGGTTGGACAAACAAAAACGCATCCCGCTCGAGCGACTGGATCAAGCAAATCACCACCGGTCGATACCCCAGCAACCGCTCGCGCGTCGGCCGGTCATACGCCAGCTTCCCGGCCACCTTGATCCAATCCAGCATTGGTCATCCCTTTCCAATTCGACAAAATTTCCATGCGGACAAAACACTCGCTCTCGCGAAGACGCGTCTTCCGTCGGATCGATTTCCACCCATTTTAACGTCGATCCGCAAAATACCATGAATTCCTGCACGTCCAACAACACCAAGTGGGTGGTTTTGTGTAATGTTCGGGGGGTGGGGTAACTGCGTTGATGCACAGGTGAAGCGGGAATGGCTGGTGCCAGGTTGGCGCGGACCTGGATCACCGCTGCTTTCTGTGGGCGGCAATTCAGCAACCTTCGCAAACCTGTTTGAGTAAGAGCGGTGATGGAGCCGCGTTTGTTCTCGCTTTGTCTTGGATGTGTCATGTCCATTCCCCTTCCCCAATTCGTTGGAAAATCAAAACTCTCGCAACGCAAGAAAAAGCGGAAGACGAGGGTTTCGAGGTTTGAGACGTTGGAAGCGAGGCGAGTTCTCGCCGCAGCGATCTGGAACAACGTCACCGAACCGGCCGACGTCAGTGGCGAGGTGGTACCGCACGTCAGCGCATTGGATGCGTTGTTGATCATCAACGAACTGAACGCTCGCGGATACAGTGATCCCGAGGACGGCGAGTTGCCAAAGCAATTGGAGGTTGCTTCCCCCGGACTTTACTACGACGTCAGTTGCGACAATCACGTGAGCGCGCTGGATGCACTGATGGTCATCAACCATCTCAATGGCATTCGAAACGAAGGCAACGGCGTCTTTCCATCGCTGGCCTGTTCGCCAGTGATCGCGGAGGGAGCGGACTTTCACAACAGCTTGGATTCGCCCTGGCTGACGCTGCCGGATGATTCCTCCGCCATCAAGGTTTACTTCCGAACGCCCGAGTTTGATCGCACAAGTCAAAACGAAATTTTGGATGCCTTTGAAATTGAGCTGACGGACGAACAAGGCAACCCGGTGACGCTTCCGTATGCTGCTGGACGCGACGCGGCGTTCAACTGGAGTGAGTCGTATCAGCCAACCTACGGTGCCGCTGTTGAAATGGACACAGCGACCAACGAAGAGGACTCAAGTGCGACGTTCAACCTGAGTGGGCTCGCGGGAGGCACCCGCGTTCAGATCACAACGAGGTTGGTGAACAATGATAGCGATGACTCGTCTCAAATCATCCTTCGCGGTTACGAAGTGGTTGAAGCGAACGAGGCTGCCCCATCGGGAAGCCGTTTTGAATCGAGAACCCCGGTTGGCTCATCCGTTGATTTCAGTCAACTCGAAGATGTCAGTGGTAGCTTTGTCGCAAGCTACGGTCGCACGTCCCTTGCCGGCGAAGACAACGAACTCTTGACCGAATTGGTCGTTACAAATCAAGGCAACCAAACGGTCACTGGTCAATTGGTCGTGGTCGTCGATGACTTGAGCGAATTGGATGCCGCGGCGATGCATCCCGACGGACGATTGCCAGACGGAAGGTCGTATTGGGACCTGACGTCTGAAATGGATGGCAACCCACTCGCACCAGGCGAAAGCATTCGTTCGCGTCAGATTGCGTTCAAGAACGACAGTGGCAAACGTTTTTCCTATCGACTGCAAACGCTTGGCAAGTTGAATGCCGGGCCCAATGCGTTTGACTCCGTTCCGGTCAGCTCGATCGAAGCGGGCATGAACAATTCATACTTGGCGACGGCTTCGGACCCTGAAAGTC
>NZ_JBICHO010000204.1:0-18192 GCF_043100905.1 Rhodopirellula sp. JB055
TGGCACACACCGCCATGCAAGAATTCTCTTTGCATCGCGTTGTGATTTGGCACCGTTTAGGCGTTGTCCCGATTGGACAAGCCAGCGTGATCGTTGGATGCAGCAGTGCTCACCGAGTGGGGGCACTCAGTGCGGTCGCCGCCATCATGGACCGCCTCAAGCAAGACGTTCCCATTTGGAAACAGGAACACTTTGAATCAGGCGAGTGCCAATGGATCCATCCGTCACCCACGACGGAAGATCCAACAACGCACTGATGTTCCGCGAGCATACCCACCGGACACGTTCACGAAACATCTTTGCTGACAGTGGTCAGTCGCGTGGTGGGCGAACGTCTTTCGTCGCCCCCGCACCGGTCTGTGACGCACGACGATTCTCTCGCTGAATCGCGTCATAGACCTCCTGGCGGTGGACCGGTATCGCTTGCGGGGCTTCGATACCCAGACGCACTTTGTCGCCTCGAATATCAACGATGGTTACGACCACATCGTCACCAATCATGATGCTTTCGTCGCGGTGTCGGGAAAGGACGAGCATGGTGTCCTCGGCTTAAGTTGTCGGAGTGGGAGAGCTTTCGAATCAATTCGTCAGGAATTTCAATGCGTTCACGGCGGCATTCCGTTGCCGAGAGTTGTTGCATTCCATCGCAATGTTCGGACGAGGTTCACCTAATGAAACAACACCCGTTGTTTCGCCTCGCGTACACCACTCATCGACCCACCGCATAGAATAGTTCACGCATCGGTCGGAAGGTCGGCACGTGCCGGTCGTGCCGATTCGACTTGGTACCCCGTTTGCAACGCCCAACGCTCCCCAACTTGTCTGCCTGACACCGTTTGGCTGGATCGGGTTCGCTGGAGAGAGCGTGAGGAGGCCGCGCAAATCGTTTTCATTCAATCCGGCACGCATTCCGCAAACTCCCAGACAACGGCCCGCAGGACGCAGCTTGGTGGACTCTGTCGCCCCAGCGTGCACGCCCGCCGCCGGTCGCGTCCTGATTGCCATCGCAATCACGCAATGGCTTTCGCGGCGTTTCGTCCCACACGTTTCAACAAAAAATGGCGAGCACTGTTTCCAGCGCTCGCCATGATGTTCGTTTCCGTCCAGATGTGTCGCCCCCGATCAGGCAGCACGAACCTGAGACGTTGGAAGTGGCTGAGCCGATTCGGACGCCGCCGTTGGCAATGGCTGCCGCATGGGGCGATCGTCGTTGGTGATCACTTGGCAACCCAAGCGACGATCCAGGTTCAGCATCAAGGGGGCTCGCAAGTTGGTTGTCAATTTGCCAACGTGCCCGGCCACGGTGGTCATCACATAGACTTCGGATCCAGTCGTCAAATGCAGACTTGCCAGATCACGACGCCCGATGTGGACTCGATAATCGGGAAAGAATGCTCGAGGACTGATCACGGCCAAAGCTCGATCGCCGCGTGCCGCACTTTGCAACCATGCCACCGAAGCGTTGTCGGGGTCAGGAATCAAAGCCCATTGGTGAAGCGATTCCATTCCGATCAGGCCTTGCGGGAACAAAAACAACTGGTCGGCGTTGAGTTCCAACGTGCCGAAGCGATGACTGTCGATCCGCATGACTTGATTCCACTCGTCGAAATTTTTGGTTATCCGGGACCGGTCCTGTCCCAAACGGTTCCATCGGGTTCTCCGTCGCTACTGTCATCGACCACTGAACCTCGACAGTTCATCGAACAATCGAAAAAAGACGAAAATTCGTTGCAGCCGTCACAATCGGAAATTCCTAACAGGACGACACCTTGCATCCAGCGAGCCTTGCATCCAGCGAACCGACGTCGCAGGGGATCACAGGTAATTCAAAACCGTGATGCCGGAGGTTTGACCGATGAAACGCATGGAAGCTTCCATGGCCGACTGTCGGGCCTGCAATTCGCTGATCACGGCCGCCAAATCGGCGTCCATCGCATCGGACAACTGAGACTGCAATAGAACGTTCTCGTTTTCCACGGCGGTTCGGGAATCCTGCAAAGCAGAGTGCCAGACCCCGACGCGACCGCGAGTCCGCGTGCTGGCATCCAAGTCCTCGTCCAACCGTTCCTGCAGGCGTCCTATCTCAGAAAAGTCCCCCTCGCGAACGGCGGCCTCGAGACGCAACAGCGTGTCAATCGCACCTCCCGCATCACGTGGTTGATAATCGGTGCCGTTCAAAACCGCGAAACTACCGTCGATTTCTCCCACGCCTTCTGTGGCGTTCTCAGGGATCCAGCCCAAGTAGGTTCCCGCATCGCTCAAACCCGGCTGGGTCACGCGAATGGGATCAGCTCCCGGAGGTGCCGTCAATCTCAACCCATTTCCCACGTCATTGAGCGACACCTGAACACGCAGGGTGTCTTGATTGTCGGGGTGGTCGCGAATCATATCGATGATCTCGCCGACGGTTTGGGCGTCTTCGAGCTCGAATTCCAACTCCACACCATCGGGCCGAGTGATCACTAAATCGGGACCTTCTGGGTTGTAATTCAACCCGCGTTCTCGAGCCAATTCACTGACCAGCGTGTCTTCATTTGCGGTCCGAATTCCCAACTCCGTCGCGGCGGTCCCACCGTTCTCGCCCACGCTGTAATCCACCCCCGAACGCAACGCGTGCAATTCGATGCGGCCGGCGGTTTCGTTCAGAACCGCTTGGACTTCCGCGTCGCTCCGATTGATGGCGATGATCACGTCACCAATGGTTTCGGCATCCGAGAAATCAATTTCGTAACGGTCATTTCCGCGGTCAATGACCAATCCGTCGGTCAAATCCAATCCCGCACCATCGTTGAGGTCGGATATCGGCGTTGCCAAAGTCAACTGGGGTGACAAGCGGTCGCCAACCAAAGGGGGCGTTCGAAATCCATCGGGATTGGAAATCAAAAGGTCAGACGCCAACCGACTGCCGGGAGCGTCTTTGATCGCCAAAGTTCCTGGCAATCCGTCGGCGTACTGAACTGAAATGGAATCGGCTCCCAGCGTGACGGACAATGATCGACCGTCCAAATCGACGCTGCGGAGAACGTCCGCCACATCTCCAATGGTCGCCGCCTGCCGCAAATCCAGTTCCACGAAATGATCGCCATCAGAAACCGTCAGGACTCCGGGCTCAACGCCTTCCCCCTGTTTCATGTCGACCAATCGAGTGTCCGCGTTCAGAGACGCCCCCAGCGGTTCGCCCTCGATGAACGGCTCGCCCACGCCAATCGCCGAAGCAGCGGTAACAGTGAATTCCGTCTGGGATCCATCACCCAACTTGGTCAATCCAGTCGCTTGATTGCCGTTGAATCGCACCGTCCCATTGATGTGTTCCAGAGCCAAGCCGGTTTGCAACACCCCCCCCAGCAGTTGGTGGTCGGCAAACATTCCATTGCCCGCACTGACGATCGACTCCATTTGCTGGCGAACCGTCATGGCGAGAGCTTCTCGTTCGTCATCCGATAGCACGCTTTGGGCCGCCTCGACCGCAACACCGCGAGCTTCGATGATCGCCGAATCCACTTTGTCCAGCGTCACATCGGCGGATTGATAAAAGGCCTCCGCAGCGTCTGCGTTCCGGACCATTTGATCCGTCCGTGAAACTTCTCGCTGCAGACTGACTGCCCTGGCCGCTGACGCGGGGTCATCGCTGATGCTCAGCACGCGACGCCCGGTGCTCAACTGGTCATACTGACGCTGAATCGCCAATTGGTCGCTGTTGAGCTGATACAACAACCGCTGATTTTGCAGTGGCGTGCTCGTTCGGTTGGTTGAAACGGGAAGTAGCGACATGATTCAACGATGCGAGATGGTTCGAGAACACCGTCCGAAAACACGTTGCAGGTATTTCCGGTATCGTTGTAATCGGCACAACTGACATCGCGACTGTAGAGCAATCCAAATGGGACTTGCTTCAGCCTCGGCAAAGCACGGTCCCTCAGGGCCCCGCAGCGAGAGAGAACATGATTTTCATCAGCACCATGCAACTGACTCGAACCCTGGAACGGGGTGAGTTCTTTTGCCCCACTTGCGAATCGATTCAGGGATACCGGCTTCGTTCCAAACGAACGTTTTTGACGCTGTATTTCATTCCTACCATTCCGATCAGCGCCCCAGAACCATTCATCCAGTGTGACAACTGCAAATCTCCCTGGGATCTGAGCGTGCTGCACATGGACGAGCGGACCCACAAAGAGGTCCGCGAAAACCAATTTCGCAACGAAGCCATTCGGTCGTGCGTGTTGATGACGCTCGAAGATGAAGAAATCACCGAACCCGAGATCCAATCCCTGCTGCGAATCAGCCGCGTGCTGCTGAACAACCCTATCGAGCGAGAGGAACTGGGACGCCTGTGCTCGGTCGCGATGCACTCGGGAATCGAAACACACAACTATGTCATGACCGTTTCGAAACGCTGGACCATGCAACAGCGTTTCCTGGCGTTCCAGGCAATGTTCCTGGCGGCGTCCTCAGGAGAAAAAGACATCTCGGATGCCAAGATTCGGCAGTTGGGACGAATGAAGGACTTGATGGATCTGACCGACACGGAATTCGAAGCCGTGGTCGAAGACTCATTGCTCTACGCCGGCATCTGATCCACCGGCATCGGATCCGACTCGTTGCATCCCAGCAACGAAAGAACATCAGAGATCAAGGTCGCGAATCACTCGTGGTCCAACCGCACGCGTCTCATCGTATTCAAGAATCGAACGCATCCAGCCAACAGCACCACCGCGCCGATCCCGATCGCCACATAACCGGCGACCAACAATTCTCGCGATTCGCCGAAGAACTTGATCAACGTCCCTCCCGTTCCCACCATCATCAGTGACGTTCGCAGGTAGGCCAACAAAGTCCGTTCGTTGGCGAGATCCGTTCGGATCACCGCCAAGTCATTGCGTTTACGAGCGAGCAAATCCCCTGTCGGTTCAGGACTGGACTCCGAATCAGATTCGCTCATATTCAAAAAAGCCGGTTGATCCCATTGAGAGCAGCGACCCGATACGCCTCTGCCATGGTCGGGTAATTGAACGTGGTCTCGATGAAGTAGTCGATCGTGTTCTGGCTGCCGGGTTGATTCATGATCGCTTGACCAATGTGCACGATCTCCGATGCATTGGCACCAAAGCAATGCACCCCAAGGATCTCTTTGGTTTCCCGATGGAACAGCAACTTCAACATACCAGTGGTTTCACCGGTGATCTGTGCACGAGCCAAAGAACGGAACTGAGCCTGCCCCACTTCATAGGGCACACACCGCTCCGTCAACTCACGCTCGGTTGAACCAACGGAGCTGATTTCGGGGCTGGTGTAGATTCCCGTGGGAATATCGTTCAAACGCAGATTGCCATCGACGCGTCCGAGCAAGTGCATCCCCGCGGCTCGCCCCTGTGTGTACGCGGCGCTTGCCAGCGAAGGAACTCCTATTACATCTCCCACCGCATAAATGTGAGGCAAACAGGTTTGAAAGTGCTCGTCGACAACGATTTGTCCGCGACTGTTGGCCTCGATCGGAAGATTCTTCAGTCCCAGATCGTCTGTGTTTCCTTGCCGACCATTGGCCCACAAAAACACATCGGTCTTCAGAACCTTGCCGCTTTTCAGACGCAAGATCACGCCATCATCCAACCCTTCGATGCTTTCCATGGTTTCGTTGTGACGAATGATGACGCCCTGATCACGCAAGTGATACGAAAGCGCATCGATGATTTCGTCATCCAGGAACTCGAGCAGCTTGTCTCGCGTGTTGATCAAGTTGACCTTGATCCCGAGGTTTCGAAACATGGAGGCGTATTCCGTGCCGATCACGCCTGCCCCGTACACCGTGATCGATGTGGGCTTGTCCTTCATCTCCAAAATCGTGTCGCTATCAAAGATTCGCGGATGCGAAAAGTCGACCCCCTTGGGCCGGTAGGGTCGCGAGCCAGTCGAGATAACGAACGACGCCGCAGTCACCACTTCGCCATTGTCGATCGTGATCGTGTGCTCGTCGACAAAGCGTGCTTGCCCACGAAAGATCGGAACCGAGTTGCGATCATAAAACGATTGCCGCATCGTCACTTGGCGACCGATGATCGCTTGAGTCCCGCGGTTGAGTTGTTCCATGCTTGGGCTGACAGCGAATCCCATCTCTCTCATCACAGGATTCTTCAACGACTTCATCGTGCTGGTCACCGCGTAACGCAACGCTTTGCTGGGGATGGTTCCCCAGTGAGTGCAGCCACCACCGATTTGCCGGTATCGTTCCGCAACCCCCACCCGCAGACCACCTTTGGAGGCCTGCATCGCGGCGCCTTCACCTCCTGGACCAGTGCCGATCACGAACAAATCGAAATCGAATTTTTCGGAAGTGGCCTTCGCGGCAGGCTTCACTTCCAGTTCGGGCGAATTGATCTCCGGCGTTTCGGAAGGCGACGCCGCCCCGTTCACCGTGGAGGATTCGGTCGCTGATGACATGCCTCGTTCCCTGAAAATTGCAATGAATTGCGAGTCAATGGAGCGCCGGTCGCCTCACCGTACGCACTGTGTCTCGACGTGATTGGGTACCACGGACCGTCGAATTCTGTTCGAATCACGGCTCGAAAGTTTCCGTCACCCCGTCGAATAAGTCTTGTTTGTACGATGTTGATTGCTTGCGTCCAGACCGGTGTCCATTTTGCCTCGGTCCAAAAAAACCTGAATGACGTCTGCCAGAAGATCGATCGACTTGGCAAACAAGGCGTCCAACTCGCCGTTTTCCCGGAATGCACCCTCACCGGGTACGGGTATGAAAGTCGTGAAGAAGCGCTGGACGCCGCTCCCACGATGGACTCCTCCGCCATCACCACGATTGTCCAAGCCTGCCAAGCCAACCGATTGACGATCACCATTGGAACGCTGATACGCGAAGACCGTGATCAACTGCACAACGCGGGATTGATGATCGATGGATCCGGCGTGCTGGGGCGATACAACAAAGTTCACCTGCCGCACTTAGGCGTGGACCGGTTTGTCGATCGTGGGGAAGCGTGTGACCAAATCTTCTCAACGCGATCTGGCTGCAACGTTGGGCTGGGAATCTGCTACGACAGTTCGTTTCCCGAACCCATGCGAGCGTTGGGTTTGGCCGGCGCCGATGTGATCGCCTTGGGCACCAACTGGCCCGTCGCAGCTTCACGAACCGCAGAGATTGTCCCACCAGCACGAAGCATGGAAAATCATCTGTTCTTCATCGCCGCCAATCGAATCGGAACCGAACGAGGGTTTGAGTACTGCGGTCTGAGTTCGATTTGTGGTCCGGATGGCGTGGAACTGGCGCGTGCGAAAGGCGACGAAGAAACCATGTTGATCGTGGATATCGACTTGGAACAAGCCCGCAACAAACGAATCGAGCGAACCCCAGGAAAACATGTCATCGATCGTTTTGCCGATCGGCGTCCCGAGATGTACTCCGGATTGACCAATCCTGTTGCCAAACCATCGAACTGATCGCGCCCGCTTGCGATGGACACAGTGCCGTTTCCCATGCTCGAGCCTCCTCTCACACGTCCACCTCAGCGGCGTCACTCCCTCGAAACTTGGTTTGGGAGAAGATTGTTGTCGAGAGTCGCCCAATCGAGGCTCGTTTCAAAAACGGGCTACGGTTGGGACAAGTAAATGGCTTCGCCGGTGAACCGTTTTCTCAGCTCTTCGTCGCTCCAAGAAACCTTGCCCACTGCCGGGTCGCCAATCAGCCAGCGACCGCCATCGGTTTTACCAAGCACCGTCACCACGTGTCCGACCGTGACGTTTCCAACGAAACCATGGTCTCTTCGCCCTTCGCCAATCACTCCTAATCGAACCAAAGCCACGTTGGGCAACTGGCCTCGTTGATGCCAGTTGCTGGGATCTCGCGACGCAACTCGCGCCTTCAGATCGTGCTCTTGGGCAACCGTCGACAACCCACGATAAAGGCCCAGGGGCGCGGTCCCCAACGAACTGCTCAAGCAAGCCGATGCGAGTTCACGTTCGTTCGCGGAAATCCCCGCTTGTCCCAACAAAGTGACTGCGGCGGCGGGCGCACAACTGGCCGAATTCGATTGCATGTAAACGCCGTCTTGCCACTGCGTCATCCACTGAGGTTCAGGAGCCTGATCCCAGTCCAGCGGAAACAACACGGGGCGAGCAATCGGCGTGATCACGAAAGCAACCGCCAACGTCATCAGGATCGCCGCGACGACAGGCCGAAAATGACGACGCACATCAACGGCGTGGCCCGCCATCCCAGCTGAAAAAGCCAGAACCACGGGAGTCACGTTGGACCAGTACAACGCTGCCGAGGACGTGATCGCCTCGGCCCAAATCAGGCGTCCGAAGAAGCTCCAAGCGAACAAAAACGAAATCCCGATCAGACCCAAAAAGACCCAGCGATCCGAACGTTCTGAAGCGGATTGGAAACGGCAACCAAGTCGGAACGCACCCAGAGTCAGCAACGTCACCACGACCGCAGCCAAAGCCAGTTCCAGATCAGGACGAGCGAATTCAAAGTCCATGAAGGATTCTCCGCGAACAAAACAATGGGGCCCAGGTTAACCTTCTGTTAACTTAACGTTAACAATCGGCGACGCTCGGCATAAACACCAATTTCGCGCCAGATTCACCAATACTTCACAAATGAATGGATTTCGGCCCTCCGGCACCGCCTCCATTCAAGGCCATCGACCAGAAAAACTCCCTGCCAAGCCGAGTCTTCCTTCCAATTCCATTGGATGCATCTCTTGTGCCACTCACATTCTTTTCCCTGCAGCCCATCCAATTTGGGTCCAAAGTCCGATAGGCTTCCTCGTTTCCCCACCCGTTTGCTCCCGTCTTCACTCATCGCATGAACTCTGCCGCCGATCTTGCTCGTCCCCATGATCAAATCCGCCCCGTCGAAATTGTGTGCGGGTACTTGGAATCCAACCCCGCCAGCGTTTTGTACAAGAGCGGCAAAACGATCGTGCTCTGCACCGCGTCGGTCGAAACCAGCGTGCCGCCGTGGATGGAAGGGCGAGGAAAAGGCTGGGTCACGGCGGAATACAACATGCTGCCCGGCAGCACGAGCCCTCGAAAACGACGTGATCGCAGCGGCAAAGTGGACGGTCGCACCACCGAAATCCAACGCTTGATCGGACGCAGCTTGCGAGCCATCGTCGACCTTCACGCCCTGGGCGAACGATCCATCACCGTCGACTGCGATGTGCTGCAAGCCGATGGCGGGACTCGCACCGCATCGATCACCGGTGGATACATTGCCCTGTCGTTGGCAGTGTCTCAATTGGCATCCAATCCGGAACTGGATCCCGCGGTGGATCCTTCCTCTGTCCTACGTGACTCCGTCGCAGCAATCAGCGTGGGCGTGATCGGCGAAGACGTTGTCTTGGACCTGGACTACAAACTGGACTCCGCCGCCGATGTGGACATGAACGTGATCATGACCGGTTCCGGGCGTTTCATTGAGTTGCAGGGCACGGGCGAAGAAGCGACATTTGATGATGCTCAGTTGGCCGAGTTGCTGCGATTGGGCAAAATCGGGATCGCCGAATTGACCCAATTGCAGAAGGCTCGACTGGGCCAAGCGTGAATATTCTCACGCCGCTTCCTGTTCACCTCCATGTCCGTCCACCAGGACATGAATCCCCAGCGGCGCCAGCGAAAAGATTGCCTCCCGTTTCGACCTTGGATCATCCGATCGCGTTCCGTCATCCTTTCTTTTGCCAGGACAGTGAATGTCTTCCACAGTAAACAAACCGATGCGAGCCGCCATTCTAGGTGTTGGCTTCATGGGTTGGATTCACACACTCGCCTACCAACGAAGTCAAACTGCTGAACTGGTGGGGTTCGCCAGCCGAGACGCCAAGAAACGCGCCGGGGATTGGCGAGGCATTCAGGGCAACTTTGGGCCTCCTGGCGAACAAATCGATGTGTCCGGCATGAACGTCAGTGAGAACCTGGATGGGCTGCTTGCGGATGATTCTATCGATCTGATCGATGTCTGCTTGCCGCCCCATTTGCATGTCGATGCGATTCGACAAATCCTTGCCGCGGGGAAGAAAGTCCTGTGCGAAAAGCCGCTGGCACTGAGCGCAGACGCCGCTCGCTCGCTGCTGGAAATGGCCGCCCCCGGCCAGTTGATGGTGGCACACATCTTGCCTTTCATGCCCGCCTATCGCTTCCTCGTTGATGCACAATTGGATGGCCGCTTCGGTCGCCCCATCACCGGCCGTTTTTCACGAACGATCAGCCCGCCGGATTGGATTCCTGACTTCTATGACCCCGAACGTATAGGCGGGCCACTGATCGACCTGCAGGTGCACGACGCGCACTTGGCGCGAGTGTTGTTCGGCATGCCATCCGCGGCCCACTGCGTCAGTCACAAACAACAGGGCGTTCCCAAACGATACGAAACGATTCTGGATTACTCGTCATCTCCAAACTCAGATGACTTGGTTCCCGTGGTCAGCCTGGCCGGCGGTGTCATCGATTCACCGGCTCGCGGTTTCACTCATGGGTATGAGGTGTCTTTCGAACAAGCCACTGTCCGATTTGAATTCGCGGCGTACAACGACGGTTCCACCGACACCATTGCATTGACCGTCATGCACAATGATGGACGCTTGGAGCGTCCTGAATTGGGGGAACAAGATCCAATCGACGGTTTCGTCAGCGAGATCGACGCGGTAGCGGCAGTGGTTGCGGGCGGCCACATGCATCCCGTGCTGGACGCACAACTCGCGACCGATGCGTTGACAATTTGTGAGCTGCAAATGACGAGTCCTCGTCGATGAACCACGTCCAACGCTTGGCTGACCAACTTGTCGCTCATCTTAATGACATGGGCGATTTGGTGGTTGCGTTTTCCGGTGGAGTCGACAGCAGTGTCGTGGCTGCTGCCGCGAATCAAACGGATGCGAAGGTCATCGCCGTCACAGCAGAATCGCCCGCCGTGGCGCAGTGGCAACTCGACTGGGCACGCCGCATTGCCGAGCAGATCGGGATCGCGCATCAATTTGTTTCCACCGATGAATCGAATCGCGACAACTACCGACGCAATCATTCGGATCGGTGCTTCTATTGCAAACAAACCCTGTATGAGTTCCTCACTCCGATCGCCGAACAGCGAAACGCGACGATTGTCTCGGGCACCAATGCCGATGACCTTGGCGATCACCGGCCAGGGATCGTCGCCGGCGACCAAGCGAATGTTCGAACCCCACTGGCAGACCTGAAGTTTGGGAAAGCCGAGGTGCGGCAACTGGCCGCCCATTTCGGGCTTGAAAACGCCGCCCTGCCGGCCTCTCCCTGTTTAGCCAGCCGGATTGCGTATCACGTCGAGGTGACTCCAGGGCGATTGAAACAAATCGAAACCGCCGAGGCCTGGCTTCGTCAGCGAGGAGTCTCGGATTGTCGTGTCCGCTTGCACGCGGATGGCCTGGCGCGGATTGAAGTCCCCCGTCCAGAGCTACCGATGGTACTGCACTGGACGCAAACCGAAGAGCTGGTTGAATCTTTCATTACAATGGGTTTTCGTTATGTCACCCTGGAACTGGGTGGCCTGTCCAGCGGAAGCCAAAACCGCGGCTTGTCGGCACCAGAATTGGTCCAACTGTCCCCGGCTCAGCCCATTCACCACCCTGATTCTTCCCAGCCTCGTTCCACGGTAAGTGACGAGTCATTCTCAAACAGCACAAAGGCACATTCGTGAGCGATTTAGTCGGCTGTCGGGTGGGTGACTACCAAGTCTTGCGCCGCTTGGGCAGCGGAGGAATGGCTGATGTGTATGCAGCCAAGCATTTGAAGTTACGTCGCGACGCTGCTTTGAAAGTGTTGCGTCGCACTCCGCAAACCAGCCAGGAAGACCTGCGACGCTTTGAACGCGAGGCACAGGCCGCAGCGTGTTTAAATCATCCCAGCATCGTCCAAGTCTACGAGATTGGCGATCACGAGGGCACGCACTTCATCGCTCAAGAACTGATCGATGGTTCGAACCTCAAACAGTGCTTGCAACAATCCGGCCAATTCACGGCGGATGAAGGAATTGAGATTCTTCGCTGCGTGACAGAAGCCTTGGTCATCGCCCACACGGCAGGAGTCACCCACCGCGATATCAAACCTGAAAACATCATGCGGTCGGGCGACGGGGCCATCAAAGTCACCGACTTTGGCTTGGCTCGCGTTCTCTCCAACACCGACGCCAGCGCCGCGGATCTCACTCGCGCCGGACTGACACTCGGAACGCCGCGTTACATGAGCCCCGAGCAAATCCAAGGGCACAAAGTCGACGGCAGAAGCGATCTGTATTCACTCGGCGTGACCCTGTACCACCTGTTGGCCGGCCAGCCTCCCTTTGATGCCGAAGAACCTTTGGCGCTCGCCGTCAAACATCTTCATGAAATGCCACAACCGCTCGACCACGCTCGCGGATCGGCCGACCTTCCGCCGTGGTTGGTCGCGACGATCATGCGGCTGCTTCGAAAAACTCCCGAGGAACGTTTCTCCTCGGCCATGGAATTGCTAGACGTCGTTCGCGCCAACGTGGCTCCGTCCGATACCAGCCTTCAAGCCATTCCTGCGGACAGCGGTTCCGGGCCCGCGACTTCCATGGAACCAGGACGTTCCTCCGCAGCGGTCGACTACCTCGGATCCACCTCCGCCACCATTCAGTTGCAACGCGTCACCGATGCGATCGCCAATGACCGACGACGCGATTTCATTCGCTGGGTTGGCGTGGTCAGCCTCGCGGTTCTCGCCGCACTCGCAGGCTGGGGAATCGCAGCCCTGACCAAGCCACCCTCCGTCGCTCAATCGATCGGGGCACCATTGGTCGCTCGAGCATCGAACATCCGAGATCAATACTGGCAAGCGATCTCGTTGAATAGCGTGCCGGCTTGGAAAGCAGTCGCCGACTACTTCCCCAAACAAGACATCGATTCCGACGAAGAAATCTATCACCTGAAAGCGTCGCTTCAGTTGACTCGTTTGCTAATGAACGAAAACCGTTGGCGGGAAGCTTCCGAAACGCTTGCGAGCGTCGAACAATCCGCCAGCACCAACCGCTTGTATCGCGCTCTTGCCCTGGTCATGCGATACCAGATTCAAATGGAAATCGGTGCTCGGCGGGAAGCCAGTCAAACTCAAACGAATCTTCGCAATCTGATTGAAGAGTTGAAGAACGACAATTCCGTTGCACTGGAAACATTCCGAGCGTTGGTTCCGCTTTCGGAACGCTTGGAACTAGGGCTCGATGACCCCGCCGTGCTCGATGGACCGAGCCCTCGCCGGCCTGCTTCGTAATCGATCCCAACGAGTTTTGCCGTCAGCGACAAACTCTAATCGAGGTTCAATTCATCCAGGATGTCGGCGATCAATTCGGCGTCCACGCGACACATCGATTTCAAGTCGGCATTGAGCAGCAATCCGTACCCATCCGCGATGTAGTCCAGCAGCGTTTCTCCGTCGACGATGAAACCGCCCACTTCATCATCGCCAAACAGATCCGCCCGCAACTCCACAAACTCGGCCGCTTGCGACTGACCAGTGAACGCCACCAAATATGGCGTCCCCTCCAAATCGGCAGTCAAAGCCCCCAATTCGTCGGAAGGTTCGTCTTCTCGCAGATGGATCAGAACGTACGAATGAGCCAGCAGACAATCCGCCAAAGACGCAGCATCACGCTGCTCAATGGCAGTTCGGCATTCGTTCGTATCGAGATCGGGATCTGCAGGCATGGTGGTAAGATAACGAACCTGGCGACTTTGCAGAATCAGGGCCCACCAGAAATCGTCATTTTGTTGCCGAGAGCGTCCTGCAATCCGCACCCCCCAAAAGAAGAATGCATTTTTTGCATCGCTTTGGGATCCTTCCGCAGAACGAAATGGGTGTACCATGTTCGCGGCCCCAAACCCGATGGCTTGAGAACGAAGGGCAGGAGGGCTGCTGCGTCATAGCGAAATCCTTTGGTCGTGGGTCGGGTCGCGAGTCCGTTGCAATGCGGCCAACGATCGGAACGGTGGGCCAGTCCACTGCAACCCGCTTTCATTTGTAGCAGTGGCACAGCATGACTGATCGAGATTGACTCCGTCCGCATTCCATGACGCAAATGACTTGCCATGATCCGCAAAATGCTATCGCCTACACTGGATTTCCGCGAAGCCAGTCGCGTGGTTTTGGAACATCTGCAAGCGACCACCGGGTTGGCCCTTTGGATGATCACTCGGACCGAGGACGAAGCCTGGATTGTGCTTGATCACGCCGATCCGAATCAGGTGTATCCCGTCGACTCGGGCGACATGATCCAGTGGTCCGATTCCTTCTGCCAGCACATGATCGATGGAACCGCGCCTCAGATCGCTCGGCATGCCCAGAACATTCCTCAGTTCGCTGGGTCGGCGATTTCGAAAAAGCTTCGCATCGGAGCCTACGCCGGTGTTCCCATTCTCGATCGAGACGGCGAACTCTTCGGGACCTTGTGTGGGATTGATCCCGACATTCAACCCGAGGAATTTGAGAAACACCTACCAACGATTCAACTGCTCGCTCGACTGCTCGGCGGTTACTTATCAATGGAGCTGCAACTGCAAGCATTGCAGCGCAAAAACGATCGCACATCCTTGCATCAGATGGTGAACCCGGTCACCACTTGCTTCAACCGCGAAGGCTGGACTCGACTGGTGCAACGAGAACGCGAACGTGCCAATCGCTTAGGCCGACCATCGAATGTCTTGCGAGTCGACGTGAAGCTTTCGTCGACGGACGATTTGTCACAAGTGGTTTCGGCGCTGAAAGAAGAATTCGGTTCCGACCATTTGATTGGGCACATCACTGCCGACCAATTCGAAATTTTGCTGGAAGATCACGAGATGTCCTTGGTCATTGAACGTGGACGATCCATCCAGGGACGCTTGGCCGCTCGCGGCATCACTTCCGACTACAACGCATTCAATCTCCAAATCACAGAACCGGCACTGGGCTAAGAACCGGCACTGGGCTGGTGGTCTCGTTCCCAACGAAACCCAGCACACTTTCTTCACAGACTGATTCAAACGCATTGATTGTCCGTCTGCAATTTGTCGCGTCTTCATCAGGTCGCCCTACAGCAAACCGTTTTCTTCCAATCGCACCAAGAGACGCACGATCTCGACCGGACGCGTGAACTGAAATCGCTCCAAGATCTTGGCACGCCTGACTTCCACCGAACGTCGGGTCAGACCGACCACTGTCGCAATTTCGCTGGTGGTGTCTCCCATTGCGATGGCCTCACAAATCTGCCGATCAACGGAATCAAATTGCTGAAACACCAACAGCGATTCGCTTAGCGACGGGCCCTCTTCAGCCACATCGGATTTCAAAAAGGCCACCGGACGAATCAGCATCGCGCTGATCGCCTCCGTACCGTGATTGAGTTTGTGACGAACGCCGGAGACATCCCAAAGACACATTCTGCCACGATCATCTTCGGCTTCAAACGAGTAATCCAAATCCGTTGCGCCAGACGCAATCAGCTCGCCGCCCAGACGCAGCACCTGAACGGTGACCCCAGGGAGTTCGTCCGGGAGCGGGGCGACGGCTTGAAACTTAACTTCCGCAAACAAATCTTCGAGCGTCTGATTCCAAGCTAGCATCCTGCCTTCGCGATCTAGAATCAGCCCCCCCGATTCCAGACGCAAATCCGTCAGCGAAGCGCAACAGGTCGTCAACGGTAGCGACGCCCAATCAGAAGCTGTCGAGCCGGAGTGACTGCCTGACCAGCCCGACATTGAGCTCAGACTGAACTGAGTGCTCAACCATCGATCCACCGCCATCCGGTCCTCCGCGAATGGACGGCGGTAGGCGATGCGATGTATAGCTGCGGTTACTTCCAGGACCATGCCAACTCTTGCCCCCGTAGAGAGGTAAAACCGCGTTAGAATCCAACCGATTTCAGAATCACGTCAGCCGTTGGAAAGCGAAGCGACACCCGATCAGGCTATTCTAACACAACCCAGCAGAACATTCGGTGGTGAGTTCGATACCACCACAGTTTCACGGCAGTCGAGCTGAATTGCGGTCGCGGTCCCTACTCGCCCTATGACATCGCTTTGATCAGAAATCAAAAGTGGTGGTCTGTGGAGACTGCCAATGGGGCACAATGCAGTCCCCACAGGACCACCTTCCAAAGAGACTCAACATCGCGGGGCAAGCGATATCAAGCTCAACTTTGATTCGCAAATGCGAACACTCTCTGCATCGGATGCGTGAATATGCGCAATGAAAGAACAAATGGCAATCCCGATATCTCCCCTAATCAACCTAGTCACATGCACACTAGAAGGGATCGCCTCCGACAGACCTGTGATTGATCAAAGCTAAAAGTGAGGGTTGATCGTAGTGGACGTGGCGACGAGCCCTTGGTTTTGACGCCATTTCAGGACTCGTCGCCTCGTTCACTCCCCTGAAAATGGGCCGTGACAGACCACTAGCCGGGGAAACATGCTTGTAACTGCGAGCACACACATCCCTTGAGGTGCTCAACTCCCCTGCAGGCAATCGCACTGGCATGCCACACCCCCGTATCGGTCCCAGCCAACAGCACTTCATCGGCAGTTGCTAGATCCATTGGCATCAAAGGTGCCTCCCGGCAGACAATCCCCAGACCGTTTGCCTGCTCACGGACAAACTGCATTGTCACCCCTTTGAGCACATTTTTTTCGGGTGGGAACACCAGCTCGCCCTCTTTTACGATGAAAAGATTCGCGACACTTGACTCCGTCACACTCCCATCGACGTCCTGCAGCAGCCCCACCGCGGCCGGATCGACTCGTTTTGCCTCCATGTCGGCCAAGTAGTAATGCAAACGACTCCGGACTTTGGCGTGCCGAGGCCAGGATTCATTGGGAGGCTGAACGACTCCTGTGATAACCACTGGCTGGCCATGCAGTTGACGATGGGCAACCGCTTCGTGATCGATGGCATTGAGATGGATCGCCCAGGTGGGGCCGGCGTCCGGCGTTCCTGCTGTCACCCAAATGGTCATCCCCACATCCATATTGTCTAACAACGCCGCATTGCGCCGCAGGCTTTCATCAACCAATTGCCGGAGCTCTTCAGGTCCAGGTCCTCCAACGATCTCGATCAGCCGAAGAGTCTCGGCGAGACGCTGCAAATGCTGCTCGGTGCAGAAGACTTGTCCACCGTAGGTCCGCAGACGCTCCACGGCGGTCACGCCTTGTCGAAACCCCATATCATCGATCGGCAATGAAATGGCATGCATCGGACGCCAGCCGCGAGCGTCCCTGGCGGGACAACAAAAGTACGCCTGGTGATTCGCAAACGGTTCCCGATTCCCTGACACAGTGGGTTCGGTGATCAAGTTGACGCAACCGCGCTATTGGATTCCGGTGTATCCGTTGCCATTGCCGTACGTGCCTTGGCAGCTCTCGCTCGTGACCACAACGCCGCAATTTCAGAAAACAATGATTCCGCGGAAGTTTGGTGGTAGATCGAATCGGCTGGCAATCCTTCCGTCAGTCGACGGTGAGCCTTGCCCAAATTGTGATACGGAAGTCTCGGGAACAGGTGGTGCAGGGCGTGGTATCGGGTCCCGACCGGTCCCCACAATTCGCTCGCCCACGCATGCTTGGGATAGTTCACCGAGTCCAGCAACTGTTCTGAAAAACTCATTTCGCCACCATCGTTGGTCCACCGATGAGCGCCGAGCGTGCGAACTTCGTTGAGAACCAAAATGCCGACTCCCACGGCATAAGCGATCAACCAAAACGGGTCCAACCACTGATCACGAAGGATCCCGCCGCGAATCAAGAACCAAACGCACCAAACGAAACAAAACGCTTCCTGCAGCAACACGATCCGCATCACTTTGGGGGATGCGTCGGGCCGCTCATAAAACGGATCGACCACCATCGTCGAAAGATGCCGGTGAACGATCGGCCGCAAGCGTGGCACCACCCAACACAACGGACTGATGACCAAAAATCGAAAGATGGCCAAAAACGGTAAGATCAAAGCCTGCCCGATGAACACAGCGATCAACCATGGACCACGGTTGCTCAGCGGCAAGTATTCGCCATCGTGTTCCGTCCCGTAATGCTTCCGTCGGTGATGGTCGACGTGCGGATAATACAGAAACGAAGGCACAAAGAAAAAAATCCCACACAGCGCATTCCAGGCGACACGAAACGCGGTGAAACCTTTCTCGGGCAAGTGCACCAGTTCGTGAAT
>NZ_JBICHO010000205.1:0-7768 GCF_043100905.1 Rhodopirellula sp. JB055
GACGAGGGGCAACCGCGGACCAGCGTTGCTTTGCGAACCTGTGTGTTGATTGCTCCTCTTGCGTGGTTGTCTGGCTTTCATCCGGCATTCTTCAAACTGTGCTATGTAGCAACGTTTCATGGTGCCGCCAAGCTCTCTCAAGTGCCCAAGCAAGGCGGAACGGGGATGGGTGGTTTGGATTGGATGTTGGATCTCAGTAGCGCACGGATCGAGAACATCGACTTGGCGAAGATGACCGAGTTCCTACCGCATCGTTTGGTCGGCAAAGGGTCGTTGCAGTTGAACCGCTGCCAAATTGTTCCCGGCGGCGTGGTGGATGTTGACGGTGTGATCCAGGTTTCTCGAGGTTGGATCTCTGCGTCCCTGTTGCCGCGTTTCGCGGAAGACTTGGGATGCCAGTTGACCGCAGCGGTTGCAGACGACTTTCCGTTCGATTTGCTGGCCATTGATTTTGATTTGTATGACGGCAAGCTCACCATGGAAGGTTTGTGCAACAGCCAACGTGGGTTTGAGAAGATGCCACCTGGAACGATGCTGTGCGCCGGCGGTCAACCGATCGTGCGGACCGGTCCGCAACAGATTGCCGCGACTCAATTGATGCGACTGTTCGCGGCGCCACACAGCGTGTCGGTGCCGGTTTCTGGTCAAACACTTGAGATGCTTTGGCTGTTGCAACCGCCACGCGGTCCATTGACGTTGAATGATTCCATCGGTGGCATCCCTGGGACGCCGCCCGTGGATGAATCAGGTTTGCCCACCAACCATGAAGCACCGCGAGTGTCCGGTCGCATCAGCGGTTTCCAATCGGCTCCTGCCGCCACGGGCACGTCGTCGCAACCGCGTGGTTCTTGGTAGGCAAGCCGACGGGATGGGACGCTGGAGGAGCCAACGTCGAGTGAGTCAACAATCATTGAGTCGCCGGTGAAAGCTGCTTCAAAGATGGGTCGGTCACGTTGCTGCCCAGGGCGACTCGATCGGCCAGTGCATCGTTGCTGTTGATCGGATCCGATTCCTGCGTGATGCGGTGGATTCCCGCCACACAACCGGCTGAAACGATGAAGCAACAGGCGGTCCAGAAAGGATGGTAAGCCGGTCCATTGGCAGTGTCTTGAATCAGTTCATTCAAGATTGGCAGATCCAGTTCCGTGACGCGTTGCAGCGACACCGACATGGCGTTGTTGCAGAAGTGAATTGCGATGCCAGGCAACACGCTTCCGGTTCGAAGTGCGATCCAGCCGAGCAGCAATCCCATGAACGTCGCTGAGATGGATTGTTGAAGCACACCGTGTGAGATGCCAAACATCAACGCGGTGACCAAGACGGCTCGCAGTGGATGGCCGCCGCGGACCAGTCCACCGAAGATGAATCCGCGGAACGTGAGTTCTTCGCAGATCGCGGGTACAAACGCCATCAGCAGAATCACGGATGTCCAAGGGGCGGAGGCGATTTGTTGAGTGAACGGCAGCATCGCTTCCACGGCTTGGTCGCTCAGTGGGTACATCGTGCTGATCCATCCTGCCAGTTGAATGTACAGCGGATGAAGCATGACACAGAGCACGCCGACGACGGGCCAAATTCGCCAGTTCGGAAGATTGAGTCGAAGGCTGGTTCGCAAGGACGTGGTGAGCATGACGGACATCAACAACGTCGGCGCCAAGATCAATCCGAGTTGCGGGATCAGGACCAGCGTCGCGATTCCAGTGAACGTGGTTGGCATTTCGGTCACGGCGAGTTTGCCGAAAAACAGTCCCACCAGCACAACCGCTCCGCATCCAAAGGCGACGGCGGGAGTGGCCGCCAATTGTCGATCACGCCAAAGGTGTCGGAACCACGCCCCGAGTTCCCATTGATCGCCATCGCCAAACAGAACGGATTCTGATTCGAACTGACGGCGAGCCCATTGCACGGCGAGCCAGAGGCAAATGCCGGTCACGAGCGCGACGGTTGGGACGTACGTCAAAGCTTCGATCATGTGCCCCTCGACCAGTGTTCTGACGAGCAAGAACATGCCGGTGACCGGGATCAAACTGGTTCCCAGGCTCAGCGTTGTGCCCGGCAACATCGGCAGCAGCACCAATGGCAGCGTCAGCATCATCAGCGGCATCAAGTAATACTGGCCTTCTTTGCTGCTGCGTGCCATGGCGGCGACGGCGAGTGCCAAAGCACTGAACAAGGCGGACAGGGGGATCAACGCGACGAACAACCACAGCATCGGGATCAAGGGGGGTGTTCCCATGGAACCGCCGCCTGGACCGATCGCGATTTGATTGAATACGAAGGTGCTGGTGACCAACATGGAACAAGCGTTGAGGATGGCAGTCATCATGCTGAACGACATCACCGCGCCAAGTTTGCCCCAAACGATCTCACTTCGAAGCGTGGGGCTGCACAGCAGCGTTTCCAGCGTTCCGCGTTCCTTTTCACCGGCGACCAAATCGATCGCGGGATAGAACGCACCGGTCATTGCCCAGATCAGCATGATGAACGGCAGGAGTTTGCTCCAAAACGCAGCTTCGCGTGTTCGTTCAGGAGCGATGTCAACGTCGCGGACTTGGAACGGATCCAAGACTGAAAGTTCCATCCCAGCCGATGACAGGCGATTGCGAACCCAGGTCCCACGCCAATGATTCAAAATCGAGGCCATGCGTTCTCGCGCGACCAAGGACTGATCGGAAGCGACGTTGTAGAACAGACCGATGGTGCCTTGTTGGTTGGCCTGCGTTGGGATGGCGTCTGAGAGTGGTGTTTCAAAACAAATCACACAGTCATAGATGCCGTCGCGAACCCAGGTTTCACTTCGCTCGCTCAAGTCACCCGTGCGTTCCAATTCGCTGGTTCGGTAAGTCGTCACGTTGACGTTCTGAACCGCTTCGGAGACCGCGTCGGCGAATCGATATTGCGGCAAGGCTTTTTCAGGCGGTTCGGCTTCCTCGTTTTCCTTTTCCACCAGCAGCGGAGGGATGTCGCCTGTCGCTGCCGCCTCGACATGTTCCATTCCGATCACGCAAACCGAGATCGGATGTTGTTGCGTGAACTGGGCGATCTGCAGCAGCAGCATTCCGACGATGGGATACAGCAAGATCGGCAGGACGATGATAGTGAACAGTGTTCGCCGGTCTCGCAGTTGATCGCGCATTTCGCGAGCGTAGATCAGCCCGATGGTTTCCAATCGTGGCCGGTTGGCTTTGGCGGCCCGTTCGCGTTTTTGTTGGGACGTTTCGCTCATCAAACTGCCTCCGTGCTAGCGAGCACTTGGTCGCTGTCTTGGTCGTTTCGAAATGTTGAGTGTTGGGTGTGGGCTTCGGCGGTCTCGTGTTCGCTGAGCAGTGAGAAGAAGAGTTCTTCGAAGTTGTCTTCTTCGTGGCGGTCGACCAGTTCATCTAGGGTGCCGGAGTCCAGGATGCGTCCGCGGTGCATGATTGCAATTCGGTCACACAAGCGTTCGACCTCACTCATGATGTGAGTGGAAAAGATCAGGCACTTCCCTGCCTCTCGCAATTCGCGAATGACTTCCAACAGATTGCGGGCAACCAGCACATCAAGTCCGAGGGTGGCTTCGTCAAAAACGAGCACCGGTGGGTCGTGCACCAGAGCTCTTGCGATCGACACCTTTTGCTGCATGCCCGTGGACATTTTGCTGCCCGGCACATCGCGGAACTCGTTCATCCGAAGTTGAGTGAATAGTTTTTCGAGTCGGTCGTTCAGTTCGTCGCGTCGCATGCCGTGAAGGCGACCGAAATAGCCAACCATTTCCCAGGCTGTCATGCGGTCGTAAATGGCCGTGTTGTTGCTGACGAAGCCGATTCGGCGGCGGACTTCGGCGGGTTCGTGCGACACATCGTAGCCATTGATCGTCGCGATCCCAGAACTGGGACGCAGCACCGTGGAAAGGATCCGCAGGACGGTGGTTTTGCCAGCACCGTTGGGGCCGAGCAGTCCAAAAATTTCTCCCGGTTGGACACAAAAGGAAATGTGGTCAACGGCCAAGAAACGCCCCCGGCGAAGGTCCTCGTAGGCCTTCGTCAGGTGTTGGACATGAATCATGAGGTATCAGCCAGGCTCGGATGCAAACGGTCATTCAGCGGTCCGCGGTGCAAGCACGCGGGTTCCTTTGAGAACCGTAACTCTCAGCAGCGTGCCAGGCAGGATTCCAGAGGCTGAATGAGGGCAGCAGAAGTCAAACCGACGACGTGATGAGCCAGTTGAGGGGATTGATTCGGTCGAACGGATTGTGTCGATGATTCGTCAGGGAGCGAATCGTTGGCCTCGCAAGATCAGGCGTTCGGTTTCGTTGCGAACGGAAATTCCGCCTGGGAACGGACCGGTGTGGTTCGTTGCATCAGCGTTTTTCGTGTGCGCGGCGGTCATGGTTGGGGCGGTCGTGATTGCTGAACTGGCCAGCGACGCCAATCGTTGCCAGTGTTCCATGGTCATGGCGCCCCGAGGCCAACCCACTTGGTCCCAAGCCAGTTGGCTTGCCGCGACGATGATCGGACGCTCCGTCATCCATCCTTGGTCGCTTGCCGGTTCGCCGTTTACCCGTTCGTTGTTTGGTGAGTGGCGTTCGGCGGAATTTGCCTGTCGTGATGGGTGGATGATCCACTGGTCATCGTCGAACGTCGAGTAGATTTCAAGCCAACGTTGCGCCAAGCGGCGGATCATCTCGTTGGTTTCTCTTTGCAGTTGAGAGGCACGCTGCATCGCTTCGACCGCGCTCGGATAGCGGTCCTCGATCAGCGGCAACACATCGTGTCGAAGCCAGTTGCGGGTGTAGTGGGTGAGTTTGTTGCTGGCGTCTTCTCGCCATGTTTGTCCGATTTCACGAAGACCCGCTCGCAACGTTTCTCGCCGGACTGGCAGAAGCGGTCGTCGAAGGACCAAGTCCGTGTCCAAGTCAGACGTTTCAGCGATGCCAGCCAGTCCCAATGGGCCTGTGCCACGAATGAAGTGGTGGAGGGTCGTTTCGGCTTGATCGTCCGCGGAATGAGCCACGGCCACGTAGCGACAGCCGTGTTGCCGGGCGGCTCGAATGAAAAATTCGCGACGGATTTGGCGTAACGTGCGTTCATCACTGGCCGGGGGTGAAGGAGTGTTCTCGTTCGGCTTGGCAACGCGATGGATCACGACGGGCAATTGCAGTTGGTTGCCGAGTTCACGCACGAAGGCTTCATCGGCGTCGGATTCATCCCCGCGAAGGCCGTGGTTGCAGTGGGCCACGATCAGCGGGGCGGCAGCGCGTGCGTGGCTTGGGGAATCAGCGTTGGTCGCAGCGGGAACTTCCGCCCAGAGTTCTGCGAGCAAACGGACCAGCGCGACGCTGTCCGCGCCTCCACTGCATCCCACCAAGGTCGCAACATCGCAGGACCGCCCGTGCCGGTTGGGCCACGTCGTCCGAATCGTTTCCTGCAGAGATCGCCAGTGAGCAGTCACGTTGAAACCGAGGGCACGTTGAAACGGGAGGGATCGTTGGGGTTGAAAGAATGCAAGTGACCAATCATTTGATGGTTGGGGGCGTCCGAGGGGCTCGTGTCCGTTTCCTGCGTCAGTTGGGTCGGTTACACTCGCGATTCCGTCTTAACACCACCGCTTTCAATCCCGTGCTTTGCATCGGACGTTTTGCTCATGTGGCTGATAATTTATCTGCTGTTCACTCGCTTTGCGACAGTTGGCGTTCTCGTTGCCAGCCCCAAATCGCTGCGATCATGTGTGAAGCAAGGCGTCTTGCACCCCCTCAACGATCGGTGCGCGCCAGGGATGAACAAGCGGCTTCGAGAATCTAATGAATCCGCAACTCGCCACCACGATCCTCTATTGCCTCTTCTTCTTTTTCCTTGGCATTGCCGCTGTTTTGGGTTTGATTCAGCGTCAGGCCGTCAAACGCCGAGAAAGGCTTGACGCTGAAGCCGAAGCGGTGCTCGAAACCGCTCGGCGAGAAGCAGAAACACGAGGAAATCAAATCATCGTCGACGCTCGCGAACAAGCATTGGCTATCAAGGCCGAGGCGGATCGCGAGGTGGCGGCGATGCGCGAAAAGGAACAAATTCGCGATCGGAAACTGGACGCTCGGGAAGACCAGTTGGCGTCCGGTCAAGAGTCCTTGCGGAAAGCCCAACGCGGTTTGGAGAGCAGCCAGACACGCCTCGCCGCCCAAATGCGGAACCTGACCGAGCAACGTGCCGAACTGGATCGTTTGGTCCAAGAGAGTCAGCGAGCACTCGAACAGGTCAGCGGAATGACGGAAGAGCAAGCCGCTGAGAAATTGCTGCATTCGATTCGGCAAGATTTGGAACATGAAATTGGTTCGATGGTGCTGAAGCATCAACGTGAATTGGGCCGGCGTGTCGATTCGCAGGCTCGTGAAATGTTGTTGACAGCGATGCAGCGTTACGCGTCGGTCCACACAGCGGACACGACGACCAGCACCGTGGGGGTGCCAACGGATGACATGAAAGGCCGAATCATCGGCCGCGAAGGACGCAACATTCGTGCCTTTGAAAAAGCCACGGGCGTGGATCTGATCATCGATGACACCCCAGGGGTGGTTGTGGTCAGCGGGTTTGATCCCGTCCGCCGCGAGGTCGCTCGGATGTCACTCGAAAAACTGATCGCGGACGGTCGAATTCATCCGTCGAAAATCGAAGAAACGGTTGAGCAGGCGGGAAAAGAAATTCAGTCGTTCATTTTGCAAAAGGGGCAGGAAGCCGCGAGCGAAGTCAACGTGTCGGGGCTTCATGATCGCGTGATCGAAATGCTCGGACGATTGCACTTCCGAACCTCGTACAGCCAAAACGTGTTGCGGCACAGTGTCGAAGTCGCGTTCTTGTCCGGCATGATGGCCGAAATGATTGGCTTGGACGGCGAGTTGGCTCGACGTTGTGGGTTGCTGCACGATATCGGGAAAGCCGCTGATCACGAACTGGAAGGAGGCCATCCCAAAATCGGTGCCGACCTTCTACGTCGCAGCAAAGAGAACGACGAAGTCGTGCATGCCGCCAAGGGCCACCACGATGAAATCGTGACCGAGTTCCCTTACACGATGTTGGTGGCGACCGCGGACGCTTGCAGCGCGTCGCGGCCGGGGGCTCGTCGTGAATCACTGGAGCGTTACGTCAAACGCATGGAAGAGTTGGAGTCGATCGCTCAGCGGTTTGACGGCGTGCAACAGGCCTACGCGATTTCGGCGGGCCGTGAATTGCGAGTGATGGTTGGCAGCCAGCAGGTCAGCGATGAGCGAGCCGCCGCGATCTGCCGTGACATCGCTTCCACGTTTGAAAAGGAACTGACCTACCCCGGTGAAATCAAAGTCACCGTGGTCCGCGAAGCCCGTTTCACCAACACGGCCAAGTAAGGCCATCGTACGGTTAGCTTGCCATTGGGACGACTTGGCTGAGGATGATCGTGGTGACCAATCCGCCGATCGACAGGGTTGCCAGCAGTGGTGTCCAGCTTCGTAGGGATTCGCCTTCGGTTAGTCCACCCATCTTGGTGAACACCCAAAAACCGCTGTCGTTCATCCAGCTTCCCATCAGCGATCCACTGCCAACTGCGGTCGCCACGTAGACCAAGTGGAACGGAGGTTGTTGTCCGCCCAAGATCGCGGCCATCATTCCGGCACCGATGATCATGGCGACGGTGCTGCTGCCTTGGGCAACTTTCAAGACGGCGGAAATCGACCAGGCCAGCAACAAAATCGCGAGTCCGGCGGCCTCGCGGCCTTCAAAGAATTGTTGGATGGTATCAGCGATGTTGGTTGCGCTGAGCATCGCAC
>NZ_JBICHO010000206.1:0-23118 GCF_043100905.1 Rhodopirellula sp. JB055
CAAGTCACGGTGAGAGATTCCCAATCAAGCGGCGTGAGCTAGCCCGGCAGGGATCTCCATCGTCAATTTCAGCGAAATCTCCACCGGGTGTTGTTTCCGAATTCGGACGAGCTCACGCAGCGTCTGGCCTTCGACAAACTCCATCACCAGGAACGGATTCCGCACGTCGGGAACCACATCCAAAATACGGACAATGTTGGGGTGTTTGAGTTTCAACCCCATGCGTCCTTCTCGAAGGAATTGCTCCATTTCCTTCGGTTCATCTCGAAACCGTTTGCGGAGGACTTTGACGGCGAAAACTTCGTCGCCCTTCTGGGCGCGATACACCCGAGCGAACGTACCGGCACCGATCAGGTACTGGACTTTGTACTCGCCGTAGTAGTACCCACCTTTGTCGCCGCGACTCAGTTTTTCACACTGCAACGTCGTGAGGATTCCATGACGCTGCAGCAGTTCAATCACTTCGCTGAGTCGGCGTTCCTCCGAGCCCAGTTCTGCAAGCGCACGATCGATCGACCGGCGGTCAGCAATCCCGACGGCGATGGCTCGCTGAATGAACTCTTCGGGAGTCGGGATGCTCATGGATTCGACTTTGCTCCCGCGTTCTTCCGCTCATACTCGTGCAAACGCACACCGAGTTTTCGCAGGGCACCCAAATCCTCTGACCAATCCGGGTGGTTCAACTGAGCGGGCGACAGATAGACATTCAAGTACGGTGCAAACCGACGATCGCCTTCCACATCAGCACGGCACATTTCGACCAATGGTTTCAGGTTGGCCAGCGGATTGCCGGGAGCGATCAGCATGTCCAGATCCTCGAGCGATGTAAGTGGCTCGAGCGATTTGATTTGGTTGTCCGAAATTTCCAACGTCGTCAGCCAGCCGAGTTTGGACACGGGATCCAAACTGGTCAATTGATTGCCAGCCACATCGAGAGACCAGATCTTCGTCAGTCCCGCCAATGGATCCAGACTCGTGAGTTTGTTGTCCGCCGCATACAGGGTCCGAAGATTGGACATCTTCGTCAGCGGATTCAGACTAGTCAGTTGATTGCCCGAAACATCCAACAATTGCATCGCAACCAAATCCGCGATCGGATCGAGACTGGTGATCTTGTTATCCGCCAGCGTGACGGATTGCAAACGTTTGAGTTTGGAAATCGGAGTCAGGTCTTCGATTTCATTGCCAGCCAAATCGATCAGCATCAACGACTTGCAATGCTGCAAACCCTCCAACGACTGAATGCCTTTTCCTTTGCCAACCACGCGGGAAATTTTGGCGACGTCATCAGCCGTGATCGGTTCGTCATTGTGCCGTTTCGCGAAAACTTCTGCTCGGACGGCGGACTCGAGAGCCTTGTCAGGGAAGATTGACTTGGCGACCGGCTTTTCCTCCGCCTTCTTCGGCTCTGGTTTCTTCGCGTCTTCCTTCTTATCAGCTTTCTTGGCTGCTTTCTTCTCGGGCTTCTTGTCTTCTGCTTCCTTCTTCACTGCTGGCTTGTCATTCTTCGGCGTCTCCGCCTCAGCAGGCTTCTCTACCTTCGCGGAATTTTTTTTCGCATCGGCCTTTTTCTCATCGTCGGCTGACACGGTTGCGGCCGAAGCGAAGCAAAGGCAGCAAAACGACACGAACCACAGAAAAGACAATTTTCGCAAGCTGTTCATGGTGAAAGTGCAGAGCGGTGGCAAAAGATGGAGGGAAACAAAGACTCCCATCATAGTCACTGAGCCCCCTGATCGTCATCTCCCGCGACGGGGCGAACGATCGTTCCGGCTCGTTTTTTGTCAGGTGGTCGATGCAACCAGACTCTGAATCAGAATCGCAAGGGCCGCGCTGCTCATCGGCACGCTCATACTGGGCGAATCTGAATTTTCGCGAGCAACTTGGGCTGGGGCCAGGGGCATGTGAACAAACAGAGACTGCGTTCGCATGCTGAAGGCCGTCGAATAGTGGCGACTGAGGTACAACGCAGCGTTGCACAGGTAAGTTCCCGCATGATTGGAAACCGTCGCAGGGATGCCCGCATCGCGAATTTTTTGAGCTGAAATGGCCAAAGGCAGATCCGAACGGTACGCCGCAGGCGCATCGGGAAGAATTTCCGTGCCATCGGTGCGGAGGTTCAAACCCACGTTCTCGAGTCGAAGCACGGTCGACCCGGGGGCCTGGCCGCAATGAATCGCGAAATCGTAGCCCGCCTGCAAATCCGCTCGCAATCGTTCGCTCATCGTCAGCAGATTGACGGGGTATCGCCGCGTGACCAACTCGACGGGACCGTCGTACCAATGCGTCAACTCCATCAGACTCATCCAGCTCGAGTTGTCCGGCCAGCGGTCGTAGGGCTCGAAGGCCGTCAAGAGAACCTTGGTCACGTTTGGGTCGTCCGGCGGAATAGCGAGAGAAGCGGAGGGAGGTGGCGGGCCCCTCATTTCCGGGACCCAAAGCTGAAAAGGGCCTCGCCAGTATAGTTCGCTGTTTCCCATACCGCAGTCAGAAACGCAAAAACGCCCCCGAATCCAATCGATTCGGGGGCGTTGAGCAGTTCAGATCAAAAAGGTTGAGTTCGGTGTCAGGTGACACCGAAAATGTCACCAGTTGAAGTTGGCACCGAGGTAGGCACCGTGAAGCAGCAGGCTGCTGTCGGCGTGCAAGGCACTGGCCGAGGCGACCGAGCTGTAATCACGGGAGTAGTTGTCGGCGATGGCGAGCCCGGTGGCTCCCAGGACACGGTAACCACCACGAACCGTCCAGCAGTTGCTGACGCGGACGCCGAGTCCCAGATCAAATTCACCCAAAGTCGACAACACGGTGTCGCTGGTGTTGTAATCGATCATTTGATCGGGCATCGCTGCCAACGAAGCGGCGTTGTCTTGGGTTCCCAAACGATGACGGAACTCAGCTTGGTTTCCGTAGACACCGAACTTGCCGCCGACGTTCAAGTTGACACGGCTGCCCAAGCAATAGATCAGTTGGCTGCCGAACTGATAGCCGAACAAATCATTCTCGGTCGAAGTGGTGTCGTAAATATCGTTCATCGTGAACCCGGCTCGTCCATCAACATCGTAGGCGTAGTCGACGCTGTCTTTGAACTGGAACCAACGAATACCGTGGCTGGTGACGACTTGGACCTTACCGTTGCAAGGACGCACCAATGGGCCACCGGCTCCACCGTACCCGTGCAGAGGACCACATTGCTGTGGTGGGCAAGCTCCCGTGTTGCAACTGCCGTAGCCACCGTAGTTGACTCCGCCGTAACCGCCGACTCCGCCGTAGCCACCAAAGCCCATGAAGCTCTTGAACTTGTGGCCCATGCCCATGCCGGTTCCGCACGAAGCGGCCGATGCACGTTGAGCTCCCATCAAACCAAAGCTGAACAGGTTGACTTCCAGGCCTTGGACGTCGACGTCGCGACGAGCACGGAATTGCGTCGCTTCAGCGAACGAACTGGTACCAGCACCACCGGGAGCCGCGTTCAAATCATCATCGCCCGTACCCGCTGTTCCGTCTGCCCCGTTCAAGGCTCCTTGACCGGCACGTCCGTCGATCACGTCGTAAACGGTTGCATAGTCGGTACCGTCATCGACGTAAGCACCCGATCCATTGATATCGAGACCGTTGTAGGTTCCTCCACCATTGTCATACAGGTAGTTCATGACAGCACCATGGTACTGAGGCATGCCCGAGGCACGCAGAGCACCGCCGCCACCACCGTCTGGAATCGAATTTTCCGGTGTGTAGACCGGCGAGGTGTACATCTCGGAATCGGGATCCCAGTTGAAGTACGTCACGCCCAAACCGTATTGGCCACATCCGAGGTAACGACCGAAGCTGAGGCTGTAGCCGAGCGAGCTGTCAGGCTCGATCGAACCAATGCCCATCAAAGGCAAGTAAGGACGCGATGGCATGCCGGTGTCGTAACGCGACACGATGTTCCGGTCTTTGCCGTTGGTGTCCATGTTGAAGAACAACAGGTCAAACGAGCCGAACCACGGGAACAACGGGCCGCGAACCGGAGCAGCCGATGGCATCCCGCAAGCTTGGGCAGCGTAAGAAGCACCTTCCCAAGGTTGCGAAGCAGCCTGAGCATAGGGACTCGGTTGGGCACATGATTGGCAGTCACCAGCAGGAGCACTGCTGTACTCGACAGGGGCACCGTAGTGCTCAACAGGAGCCGCTGAGTGGTGGTGTTGCACCGATGCCGCGGGAGCAGGTGCCGAGTACGTCGGAGCGGGCTGGGCAGGAGCGGCATGTTGCTGCACTGGTGCAGACAATTGCTCGTTGTATGTCGGGGCAGGCGTCGGGATGGATTCCGGCGACGGCAACTGGTTGTTGTATCCGCCCGATGCAGGCTGGAACAATTGCGGGCCGTTGTCTTGATTGCCGAAGTTGTTCCACTTCGCCGGTGCTTGGTAGCCGCTTGAGTTCGGTGGCTGATAGTTTCCACCACCAAACGTTTGAACCGCTTGAGTTTGTGGAACTCCCAATTGGCTGGTTGGACCGGCGTAGGGTTGTGGTTGTCCGCCGTATTGACCGTTTCCGTACTGTGCCGAGGCGATCGTGCAAACACCCATGGAAAGGGTGGCTGCGACAGCTCGCAAGACGTTGAATTTCATCGCTGACTCCTTCTGCGTGCGCTAATGTGCTTCATTGCAACTGCCCGAGCCGAAATCGAGTCATCCTCAGAGGTGACCAACCAAGATCGAAATGACAGTCAAGTAGGACCAGTAGTTGCCGGCCCAAAAGGCTGGGAGGCACTCACGATATGTCATGTCGATCTCAATCAGTGGACGAACGATGTCGCCCAATACCCCAGCCGAATGTTCAATACGGTGGACCTGAATTGAGAGAAGTTGGTTGACCAGACCGATCCCTCGGTTTGGTTTTCCTTCCGCAATTCGAATCGACCGTGGTGGACTCCCTTCCACGTACCAATCCCTCAATTGGCGGCCAAGTCGTTCCCGATTCAACGAAGAATGGGGACGACTGATAGGAACGTTGCAACCGGAATCGCTTGCCAATCCGGAGCAGCTTGCGATAGCGCCCCCCCCGCTGGTCCTGGAGTTTCTCCAGTCCCTACAAACGCTCATTCTGGCGGACCCTTGATTGATTGGGGATTCAGGGACACGATTGCGTTGGGACGCACTGCAACGTTGTTGTTCTGGACACGCCCAATTTCTCTCTCATTCGACGGACCTGCGTCATGGCCTCAACCAATCCCTCCCGTGCCAAAAACGTGCTTGGCACCGAGCTGGCCGTCTGCAATACCGACCCGATGACTGGGTTTTATCGCGACGGTTGCTGCAACACCGGCGGGCAAGACGTTGGACTGCATGTCGTTTGTGCGGAAATGACGGCTGAATTCCTCGAATTCAGTCGCTCTCGGGGAAACGACCTCAGCACCCCAATGCCAATGTATGAGTTCCCTGGTCTGAAACCGGGCGATCGTTGGTGCCTGTGCGCTGCACGTTGGAAAGAAGCGTATGACGCCGGCATGGCCCCCAAAGTCCACTTGGAAGCGACCCACATCTCCGCCCTCGAATTCGCTTCCCTGGAAGAGCTGCAGGAATTCAGCACAGAATCGAACTGAGCCCGCCTGCCGTTCAACGCAGCTCCCACCGAGAGCTCGTTCAGTCTTCATGCTGTGTTGCCAAACGTTTCTCGTCACCCTTTTCCTGGGAGGGTCGAGCGAAGCGAGGGGAGGGTGAAGTAAAACTGCACGACCTCTGGGACGTTCGTGGCTGGTATCTGCCTTTCGCCCCGAATGGGGCCGTCGTGGGAGTCCCTCGCTCACGCGTTTTGAAGTTGCGTTTTTTTCAAAACCCGAAGCGTCAGCGAGGGAAAAAAGATGTTGACTTCGCCTCGCTGACGCGTCGGGTTATGAAAAAACCAATGCCTCACGCAAAAGCGCAACTTCAAAACTCACGCGTCGGGTTGTGATGGGTGCCGTTGGACGCCGTCCGCACGTGTCCAGTCCATCACGTGTCGGTGCGTTTTCCCTGCAGCGTCAAAACCAGATGCCGTGAAGAGGCTCGATCACGGTGCTCACACAAGTAGATGCCCTGCCATGTGCCAACGTTCAAACGTCCGTTTTTGATCGGAACGCTGACGCTGCTGCCCATCATCGACGCTTTGACGTGTGCGGGCATGTCGTCAGGGCCCTCCAACGTGTGAACATAGGGCAGTGACTCAGGCACGGCATGATTCATCGCGGTTTCGAAATCCACCCGCACATCGGGGTCCGCATTTTCATTGATCGTCAACGACGCGCTGGTGTGCTGAATGAACACGTGCAGCAACCCAACCTCGATCTCAGACAGCTCTGGAATGGCATCCAGAATCCGCTGAGTGATCAAGTGAAATCCGCGGCGTGCTGCCGGCAATCTCAATTCTTGCTGAGTCCAGTACGACATTTAGGAAGCTACCAAGAGTTCGAAGAGAAATTTTCCCGAAATTTTTTTCTAGCCCGATCGAGTGGTGACGTTTGTAGGGTTCCTACGCCGAAGGGCCGAAAACGCCAGAATTGGAAGGAAAAATCCGTTTCAGAGCAACCCTGTCAAGAGCCTTCATGCAACCTTCACTGACGAATTAGGTGCCCCTAAGCCCCCTTGACGCCTCGGAGCCTTCTTCCATCGCAAGTCCATTGACTCGCAGGCCACAAACTCGCCGTGTTTAGAAAGGTCATGGACAACCGTCTTGGACGACGCCGGAAACGCTGGGAAGGACAAGCCCCCCCCAGAATTTTCTTGACCAATGAGTTCCAACACGAATAATCCCTTCGTGTGAAACGCTTTCGGCGAATGGAGTTGGTTGAGAGCAAATGTTTGAACGCTGTGTCGTGGACGCTCGGATCGCTCCCGACCCTTGAAGAAAATCGGAATAGTATGACTCATTGCAAAAACGTTTTCGAAGCAATCTTGCGTTACGGCCACGATGAAGATTTCGTGCCAAACGAAGACGAGATGTTCACTGCGACGGACGCGCCTGCAGGTAGCCAAGAGAAGATCGAAGTTCTGCGCCGTCGCGTCGAATTGGGCCAACCTCTTTGGCACACAACTGACCGCGTTGATTACAGCGGTTTGACGGGCGCGATCCGCCCTCGCGAATAGTTCGCTTGAATCGATGTGTTGGCCGCCTGAACGAGGCACAAGGCTCCCATCGCACCCCACGACGAACGACCCAGAAAGCCCCGGTCTCCCGCGACCGGGGCTTTTTCTTTTCACGCGTGGGTGTCATCTCGCCCTGACGCGGCCCTCTTTTTCGTTCCTCCGGTCCGCCTCCCGAGACGCCGCAACCGGTCGAACGCGATCTTGCGGGATTGCATCCCCGCCTGAATCGCGAATTTTCAGTTCGCGAGATCCTTTCAATTGACTTGGCGGCCTTGCGCTCTTTCCATTCTGAAATGGGAGGGTCGTCGGTTACACTCTCACCCATGCTCGAATCCGCCTTGCCATCCAACGTCTCCGCCCCCGAATTGCTCGCTCCCGCTGGCAATTGGGACTGTGTCCATGCCGCCATCGAAAACGGAGCCGACGCCGTCTACTTCGGCCTCGATCGCGGTTTCAACGCGCGCCACCGTGCTGCGAATTTTGGGGTCAACGACCTGGCGTCCCTGATGGGCAACTTGCATCTCCGGGGCGTCCGCGGATACGTCACGCTCAACACACTGGTTTTTCCCGATGAGCTGAACGATTTGGTCGAAGCGGTTGACGCGATCGCCAGTGCGGGTGTCGACGCGGTGCTCGTCCAAGACTTCGGTGTGGCTCGAATTGTCAGAGCGATTTGCCCCGAACTCGAAATTCACGCCTCGACCCAGATGAGCCTGACCAGCTCGGAAACCATTGAGGCGGCCAAGTCACTCGACATTGCACGCGTCGTCGTCGCTCGCGAATTGTCGATCGGCGAGATCAAGCAGATTCGGTCCAAGACCGACATGCCGATCGAAGCCTTCATTCACGGGGCACTTTGTGTGGCCTACAGCGGCCAGTGCTTGACCAGCGAATCGCTGGGCGGACGCAGCGCAAACCGCGGCCAATGCGCCCAAGCCTGCCGGTTGCCCTACGACTTAGTGTGCGACGGAGTTGATCAGGAATTGGGCGATGTTCGGTACCTGCTCAGCCCACAGGACTTAGCCGGCTACGCGGCGATTCCCGATATGATCCAGGCGGGCGTCAACAGCTTGAAAATCGAAGGTCGCCTGAAAACGCCCGAATACGTTGCCAACATCACTGGCCACTATCGTCGGGCAATCGACCAAGCCATCTCGGACGGCGTCGTGAACCTCGGCGAAGACGCTCAACACGAAATGGAGCTGTCGTTCTCTCGCGGTTTCACCCCAGGGTGGCTCGAGGGCAACGATCACAAACGATTGGTCCCCGGCATCCGTTCCGCCAAACAAGGCATCGTGCTAGGGGAAGTCCGAGCGATCGGTCGCGATTCGATTTTGGTCGATGTGCAATCCCGGATCGCACTCGGAGACGGTTTGGCCATCGAATCCGCCGTGGATCCTAACAGCACCCAAACATTTGACAGTGGTTTCGCGGACAATCATCAAGGCGGCCGGATTTATTCGCTGCGTTTGGACCAAGAATCACCATCCAGCCCCCTTCCGCCCGGCGACTCGCAGACCGCCAATCCTTCGTCGCAGAACCCGTGGGAATTGGCGAAACAACGAAAGCAAACCGATTCACAAACGGGCTCTGACAAACTCTCGAAAGTCTCCCCAAATCAAAGCGTCTGGATCGGCTTTGGACGAGGCGAGCTCGATTTTTCGCGAATCGAAATCGGAGCCACGGTCTTCAAGAACGATGACCCGCAACTGAACAAGCGATTGGCGGCAACCTACGGCGGCAAACCACGTCGCACCCGCCCCATTCATTTGCACGTCGTCGCGCATGTGGGATCCCCAGTCGAAGTCACTGCGACCTTGGGAAGGGGCGAGCACGCTGTGACCGAGAACATCGTCGGCGAAGATGACTTGGCCGTCGCGAAAAAGCATGCGATCACGGAAGAAGTCCTTGCGGACAAACTTGGCCGATTGGGCGGAACTCCCTTTCACCTCGGACGGTTGACCAGTGATCTGAATGGCGGCCCAATGGTTCCGCTTGGCGTCCTCAATCAACTTCGACGTGAATTGGTCGAAAAACTGGAAGATCAGTTGCACGCGGCACCGCGTCGAACCGTTCGGTTGGCGGCTGGGCGAATCCTGGTGGCTCCCATCCAAACCGAAACGGCGGACTCATCCGAGCTGCCAACCGTCCCCAAGACACAGCCTCAATTGTCAGTGCTCTGCCGGACGATGGACCAAGTCCGAGGCGCGATCGCGGCGTCTGCGGAACGAATCTACGCCGACTTTCATGACCCTCGCGAACACAAAGCCGCCATTGCTCTGGGCGCCGAGCACGATGCGTCAGTTTGGATCGCATCACTTCGCATCCAAAAACCCGGCGAAATGGGATTGCTGAAACAAGTCGTCAAACAGAACCCTGCAGGGCTGCTGGCTCGCAACTTGGCCGCTGTCCGGTTGGGCATCGAAGCCGGATTGCCAACCATCGCCGACTTTTCACTCAACGTTGCCAATCACCGCTCAGCAGAATGGCTGATGGACCAAGGCGTGCAGCGAGTCACCGCGTCCTACGACCTGAACGCCGATCAACTCGATCAATTGGTCAGTTCGATGCCTGCGGATTGGTTGGAATTGGTGCTGCACCAACACATGCCGATGTTCCACATGGAGCACTGTGTGTTCTGCAGCGTGTTGTCACCCGGTACCAACAAAACGAACTGCGGGCGTCCATGCGATCGCCACATCGTTCAACTGCGTGACCGAGTCGGCAAGCTGCACGTGCTGCAAGCCGACATCGCGTGCCGAAACACTCTGTTCAACGCCACGCCTCAAAGCGGAGCCGAGATTGTCGGCAACATGGTCGCTCGCGGGATCGGATCGTTCCGAGTCGAACTGCTCAACGAGGACGCCAAAGAAACCGAATCCATCCTCGGTCTTTATCGGCGATTGATGCTCGGCGAGATTGCTGGGCAAGAAGTTTGGCGATCGCTATCGGCCGAGAATCGCGTCGGTGTGACTCGAGGAACGCTCGAAGCCAAACGCAACCCGCTCGCGATTCTGTAACTGCCAACGCAGCGGCCACCGATCACAAAAGCCACCTGGGACCGCGCCCGCGGGAACACCTCTGGTGTGCATCGGGCACGGCCTAGATCACGTGATCACGAAACGTGCGAGTTCCGAGTCAAACCGCTTGCGTCGATTTCTTCTTCAACGCAAATCCAAGTGCGACAGCGATCCCGTACACCACCCAAATCGTTGCGACGATCCGGAAGGACAACGGGTCTTCCGCCAAATACTTTTCGTAAACGGCGACTCCTGCCGCGGCGGTGGCACCGATCACGGCCAATCCCATGAACAAGTTCCAGGCCAAACGATGCCCGCCCGCGGGCCGATCAGCCCCCAAAATTTCGCGGCTGTTCATCATCAAAAAGAACGTGAAGTACGCAATCGGCAGCAACATCACAGCGAAGGTGCTGGCCAGAATCGCGAGCCAGAACTTCTTGTCCGGGTCCGTCCAAAGCTCCACCCAACTCGCCCCCGAGGCACCAGCGATCAGCACGCCGATGATAAAGATCGTTTGGCTGTTGGGACGCCCAAACATTTCGCGAATCGCGTAGCCGTTGATCAACATCAGAATGATGATCGTGGAAAATCCCATTCCGAAGACGCCCAAGCCAAAGATCAACTTCGCTGTTTCGTCACCCAGCAACGGTGCCAACGTTTGAGAAAGTTCAAACGCGTTTCGTTTGACGAGTGCCGCGGCCAATCGCTTTTCCTCTTCGGGAAGCTCGGCAACCATTTGCAACTTGGTGGCTTCGTCGGTCGCTTCTGCTTCCGCGCCCAAACCCGCGTCGACGCGAGCGGTCAAATCGCCCTTCACTTTTTCAAACAGCGGCGACTGCTGCATCACCTGCACATCGGTGGACGCCAATTGCTCATCGATTTTGTTGTGGAACGACGATGCCGATGCAATCACGACGCAACTGGTGACCAGCACAAACGGGATCGCCATCCCTGTTGAAAGGTCGAATCGAGCGAGACCTCGGAACGTTTTGTCCCAACCGCGAGCCAACATTGAATAGGGCAACAGAAACGTCATGTTGATCCCAACTGCGGTCGCAATCGCCGAGATCATCACGCTTCGCTGAGTGCCCATCAAACGATGCGTCCAAAACGAGCTGCCTTCGGGGGAGAGGTTCGCAACCGTTTCGCGAAGATCACCGGCGGGGCGAGCAAACTGAGTCAGATCGGGAACCAAACCAACGAAGATGCTCGCGAAATCGAGCTGCCCTTTCACCAGCAACAAGATCGCGACGCCGAAGAAGCAGATCACGACCATCCCGATCAATGTCTTCAGGAAAATGTCAAAAATTTTCGCGGCCCGGCCCTGCTTGGTGTTCAGCAGAACGATGAAGCCTGCCGCGAAGAACAACACCAACGTCACAATCCAGCGAATCGAGCGAGAATCACCTAGCCCCTCGCCTTCGCCCAGCGTCAACAGGTTCTTGTCGAGCGCGTCGTAGCACAGACTGAACTGCGGCATACAAAAGATCATGTTGGCCAACACCGTGGCGATGATCCATCCCCAGCCGAGTGCCGGGTTGATCTCGTTGTTGATCGCTTCGAACGGGCGTCGACCGGTTGAAAGAGTGACGTAGCTGATCGCGGACAGCATCACGACACCCAAGATGATGGCGACGAGCTGCAGCCACAACATGCTGGTCCCGCCCATCACGCCCAGGAACAATGACCCCGCGAGTGATCCGCCGCCGAGCGTGATTGCCGATTGCAACCATCCCGGACCGGAAAGTTTGATGTAGGTGCCCAGCGTTTTGCCTTCGGACTGGGCTTGGAGCAGCATCGCACGATCGGCAAGAACTTTTTCACTGATTACAGCATCGCCACCGGTCAGCGGATTGGCTTCGGTGTTGGAGGTGGGGTTCGATTCAGACATACGCGGTCACGAAGGCGGGCGGGAGGTGGGAAACAGGCCAGATAATACCAGCGATGAATCACGCGTCGTTACCCCCTAGCGGCACAGAATTGGTCATACTGGCAAAGAACCATAGAAGTCGCGATTAGATTCTGCGGATTCCGAGTGAAGATTCGGCCGCTCGAAATCGTCCCGGGCGATTCGATCCACGATCGGATCACCGTGTGTAACTTTCGGTTTCGTTGGTCCTCCGTGCAGCGTCTTTGTCTCTTTGGCAACGAAGTCCCGCCTGACAATCCGCCTTCCCCGCCCTCCCACCGGTTTTTTGACATGGATCTGATCGCGTCCTTTGCACGTCCAAATTCGTCGTCCTGTTCAGCCATCCTCGGAAGGGCAGCCCTGCTTTTGGGCTTGCTTGCCAATGTTGCCGCCGCACAGTCGGAACGACTTCGTCCGGAAGACACCGACGTTGGTTGGGAATCACGCCAGATCACAGATCAATTCTTTGCCGAAGGAGCCGCTGTCGGGGATCTGAATGGAGATGGTCTGAACGATTTGGTCTACGGACCGGTTTGGTTCGAAGGCCCTGACTTTGAAACCCAGTACTCTCTGGCTGATCCCAGGGTGGTTCCGGTGATGGCATACAGCCAACACTTTTTCTCACACGTTTGCGATGTCAACCACGACGGACGCTTGGACGTGATCTCCGTCGGTTTCCCGGGCCGCAACGCGACGCTGTACATCAATCCAGGCGAATTTGATTCCTCCGACCATGCTTCCATTTGGCCGGCTCACTCAATTGCCCCGCGGGTTTCCAATGAGTCTCCCGCCTGGGTCGATTTGATTCCCGGTGGATTGCCCGAATTGGTTTGTGCCCGCGACCGAGCCTATGGCTACTACACCGCAGATTCACTGGACGATCCAACTCAGCCCTGGAAGTGGGTTGCAATCTCAGAAGCAGGAACCGCGTTTGATCCATTTGGTCATGGGCTGGGTGTCGGTGATGTCGACGGCGACGGACGAATGGACATCGTCGACCGTCAACATTGGTGGAAACAACCGGACGCCGGCGACTCAAAAGCGTCAAACGAGTTGTGGCAGCGACAAGCTTGGATCGCCCAGCCCTACGGTGGCGGCGGTGCTCAAATTCACGTGCACGATTTTGATGGCGACGGCGATTCTGATCTGGTCACGTCCAAGAACGCACACGGATACGGGCTGGCTTGGTTTGAGCAGACTGCGCCTGGACAATTCACGCCGCACGAAATCAGCGGCGAGTCCTCGATGCAAAATCCGCACGGCTACGCCACGTCTCAAATGCATGCGTTAGAAGCCATCGACGTCGACGGCGACGGCCGACGCGACATCGTGACCGGCAAACGCTATCTCGCGCATGCTGGAAAAGACCGCGGCGGATTGCAAGCACCTCTGGTCGTGTGGTTCCGAAATGTCAAAAGCGACGCGCCCGGCGGGATGGAATTCATTCCCCACGTCATTCACGAAAGCTCTGGCGTTGGCGTGGATGTCATCACGACCGACTTCAACGGCGACTGCCGCGTGGATATCCTGACGGGAAACAAGAAAGGCTTGACCGTCCATTTCCAAACCGACCTCAGTGACGTCCCCCAAGACAAACGACGTCACGTCGCTGAACGTTGGCGCACCACGAAGTTGCCACAAGAACAATACGCGACTGGGCTGAGCCCACTTGAGTCGGCCCAACAGATGGACCTGCCCGACGGATTCGAAGTCGATGTCGTCGCCAGTGAGCCGGAATTGGTCCAACCGATCGCCATGTGCTTCGACGATCGCGGTCGAATTTGGATGATCGAAGGCAACACCTATCCGACCAAGGCTCCCGAAGGAGAGGGCAAAGACCGAATCTTGATCCTCGAAGATTCCGATGGCGACGGAACCTTCGAAACCCAAAAGGTTTTCGCCGAAGGCGTGAATTTGGCCAGCGGCATCGAAGTCGGCTTCGGCGGCGTCTGGATCGGCGCGGCCCCAGAGTTGCTGTTCTATCCCGACGCTGATCGCGACGATGCGCCTGACGCGGAACCGACCGTGTTGCTCGATGGATGGGGCTACCAAGACACTCACGAAACGCTGAACAGTTTCACATGGGGAATGGACGGTTGGTTGTACGGCTGCCACGGAGTGTTCACCCATTCCAACGTTGGCAAACCGGGAACCGCGAAAAGAGATCGCGTTCCGCTCAACGCCGGTGTGTGGCGGTACCATCCCGTGCGACACGAATTCGAGGTCTACGCACACGGGACCAGCAACCCGTGGGGAGTCGACTTCAACGAGGACGGCGATTGGTTTGTCAGTGCATGCGTGATCCCTCACCTGTTTCACCTCTCGCACGGCGGAAGGTATTTCCGCCAAGCGGGCCAGCACTTCAACCCGCACACTTACGACGACATCAAAACCATCGCCGATCACCTTCACTATGGCGACGGAACGTTCCAATCCGCGAACTCCGCGAACCGGGTCGATCGCGAATTGGTTCGCCGCACCGTGGCGACCACATCCATGGTCGGCGGTGGGCACGCTCATGCAGGTTTAACGATTTATCAAGCCGATGATTTCCCGGCGCACTATCGCGGTGAGTTGTTCTTCCACAATTTGCACGGGCACCGAATCGTTCGAGAACACTTGGAATCGGAAGGCTCGGGCTACATCGGTCGCCACCGCCCTGACTTCATGATGTCACACGATCACGAACAGATTGGCGTGGGAATCATGCAAGGCCCCGATGGTGCGTTGTACTCATCTGATTGGCACGACGACCAAACCTGCCACCACCGTGATCACGAAATCTGGGACCGCACCAACGGCCGTATCTTCCGAATCCGATACGGCAAACTTCAACCCTATCGCTTTGACCTATCAACACAAAGCGTTGATCAACTGGTCGAGAACCTGCGACATCCCAACGCCTATTTCGTTCGGCAGTCACAGCGAATCCTGCAAGAACGCGCCGCGGCGGGAACGCTCGATCGAGCTCAACTGGCTTCCACGCTAAACGCAATGTTGCAAAACGGACAACCACGTCGACATCGATTGCAAGCCGTCTGGACGGCCTGGACATCGGGCGTGCTTCCCGTCGACGGCTCGCAAGACTCAGACGAACCAATCCTTGCAATTAGCCTCAGCACGCTATTGGACGACCACGATCCCGTGATTCGAGGATGGGCGGTCCAGCTCATTGGTGAAAAGCAACCGACATTGTCGACAGTTTTACTTGCGAAACTCGAACGTATGGCAGCGTCTGAAACGTCACCGGTCACGCGTCGGCATCTGGCGTCCTTCTTGCAACGCATCCCCGAATCCCAACGGCTCGGAATCGCTCGAGGGCTTCTCAAGCACGTCATCGACCAAAACGATCGCAATTTGCCTTGGTTGATTTGGTACGGAATCGAACCGGTCATCGACGTTGCACCTGATGAAGTGATGAATTTGGTGTCCAAAGGCAATTGGGGACAACTGCAACGATTCGTTACTCGTCGCACCGCCACGACGGCAGAAGGACGGCAGGCTTTGATGGCATCCATTGGCCGCCAATTGGACCAAGTCGCAAAGGAAGACGCCATCAACAATCAATTCGATTGGATCCTCGAAGAGCTGTTGCAATCGGCGCGAAGCCGCGGCGGCGTCAAAATGCCCAACGCGTGGCCACAGGTTTCTCAACAGCTTCGCGAAAAGGCTTCCGCATCCCGCACCCTGGATTTGGTCGGTGCCTTGGCCGTTCAATTCGGCGATGCATCGGCGATTCCTGAGTTACGAAAGATCTTGAACGATCCCGGCCAAGCGACATCCTCTCGGTTGGACGCTTTGCGACTACTCACACAGGCCAAGGATCGAGAACTTGGTGAATTGCTCCTGACATTGATTGACGATCGCGACATTGGCTCTCAGGCAGTCCGCGGTTTGGCCTCGTTTGACTCATCTGAAGTGGCGCCGATGTTGATCAAGCGTTTTCGAAACTGGTCGCCGCAAAAGCAAGCCGATGCGCTAGCGACGCTGACCTCGCGGACCGATTCTGCAATTCAATTGATCGCCGCCATGGAAGATAACGTGATCCCACCAACCACGGTTCCGGCTTACGCGATTCGCAACGTGTTGTCGTTGCCGTTTGAAGATGACTCTGTGCGAAAGCGTTTGGAAACGGCCTGGGGACGCATTGGATCGACCAACGAACAAGCCAAACAGATGCACGCGAAGTACGCCGGGATGCTGACGCCAGCCAAGCTGGCATCGGCGAATCGCGCCGAAGGAAAAAAGCTTTACGAAGCCAACTGCGGCAAATGCCATCGCCTGTTTGGCGAAGGCGAACCGATTGGCCCCGATCTCACCGGAGCCAACCGCAGCGACGTCAACTATTGGCTGGAAAACATTCTTCAACCCAACGCGGTGATCGGCAACGCTTACCAAATGACGACCTTCCTGTTGGTTGACGGACGAATCGTCTCCGGATTGGTTCGCTCACGCAACGAAGACGCCGTCACGGTCCAAACAACATCGGAGATCACCGTGCTATCGCTCGACGACGTTGAAATTGAGAAGCTGTCGGAAACATCGTTGATGCCCGAAGGACAACTGGAACCGATGTCCCCCAACCAAATTCGTGACTTGTTCGGGTACCTGATGAGCCCCGGCCCGACCTTTTCACGGGAGTGGGCCATCGAAGCAGAAAGCTTGATCGGATCCGCCGTCGTCCAAGGCGGCAAAGTGCAACCTCAGGACATGAAACCATTCAACGACCAATGGTCGGCTGACAACCATCTGTGGTGGACGGGGGGACAAGTGGGTTCAACGTTGACATTGACAGTCCCTCATCAGATCACTGGGCCCGCCGAGATCCAAATGCACCTCACCGGTGCGATTGACTACGCGAAAGTGTCGCTGAAGGTCAACGATCAACCGGAGAAGTCCTTCGACGGATACTCCCCCGACGTCAAAGTCATGCCGGTCGTCACCTGGGACCGAATTGAATTGTCCCCAGAACAGCCGCTGAAAATCCAAGTCAAGATCACTGGCAAAAACCCAAAAGCAATCGCGCGTTGGATGGCCGGAATCGACACCGTTTCGATCCGCCCCCTGCCTTGAGCTTCCAACCAACGACACCCTTGCTAAACCACCGAACCCAACCACGGCGAACGCCGTGCGGCTCACAAAACCACACCGCACGGCATTGCTGTTACCGGCGCGACATCTCGTCCTCGCTCAAACGGGCCATACGGTACGTTCGAATGATTCGTCTGCGGCGAAGTCCGTTTCGCCAACAAACAATCGCCCGGCGTTGGGGCACTGCGTCTGTTCGTCGGCACTGAAATTTTCGACCGCCGTCGTGATGATCAATTTCAGCTTGCCTTCATGCGGCACGAGCGACGGGCAAGTGTTCTGGGGCGAACCCGGTGTCTGCCAAACCGTTCGCAACTCACCGCTGGCCAAATCATAAAGACGTGTCTCACCTTGGTCGGCCACACCCGGATGAAAAATCGCGACGATGATGCCTGTTCCATCAGGAGTCAGGATCGCACCGTCGGGCACGCCAGGATCATCCGTCAGATCCAAGACCACACGTGGCTCACCGATCGTTCCGGCGGCGACATCCAACGAATACTCGACGATCGTGCGTGTTGGCGAATCAATGTCAATCAAAAACAACTGTCCCGACTCATCTCGGCGAAGCATCTTCCCGTTGCTGCAAATCTGATCGTCACGAAGACGAATCAGCTTTTGGTCGCTTCCGCGATACAGATACAAACCCGCCTTCTTTTCAGCGAACGCCAAGTCCTTCGTTCCGAAGATCAGATTGTCGTCGAACGCCAAACCATCGTTGATGATCGTGTTGGTGACGTCTTCGTCCACTCCGTCGCAGAACGTGCTCCACTCGCCGGTCTTCGTATCGAAGATGCCGAGCGAACGTTCCACACCAGCGACAAACTTCCCCGCCGTTTGGCACGCGAACGCAAACCCAGGTCGCCCTGGCAAATCAAACGATTGATTCTGTTGCGTTGCCAGATCCAGCACGTTGATGCTTCCGTGGGTCACATTCGCTCCGTGCTGGATTCCCACCCACGACAATTTGCCGTCGCCGACCATCGCCATCGGGCCTTCGGGCAGAAACCGCAAGGCATCACTGTCGGGGACATTCAGCGGGGTGGCGACACGAATCTCGGGGGAAGACGACATTTCAATTTCAAAGTACAAGGGAACATGGCTGGAAACGACGAATTGTAGGAAGCTCCGACGGGATCAACCACCGTCGACAATCCCTTGCACGAACCGCCTGATTGAAACACGTTTTAGATTCCCATTTGCGACAGCATGTCAGCCACACGGCCGGCATTTTCAGTCAGCACCGGATACGATTCGCGAAAATGTTCGACTTGTGATTTCCAACGTTCTGCCAGCGAGGCGGAGTTCACGTCTTGTTCGTCCAGCGTTTCGCGAATCTCGTCCAGTTCCGATTTCAAGCGTTCGATTTCAGCCGGATCCAAATCGTCGATGTCAGCGAGTTGTTCGTGAAGGTGAGCAATCGTGGCGTCCAATTCGCTTCGCATGATGGGGTCTCTATCGTCGATGGGAGCTGAGGGTGATGCAGGGAAATCAAACCGTCGTTAGTTCTTGTGAGCAAGAAGGTTCAGCCGAGGCGGCATCACGTTCGGATTTGAACTCCTTCCGTTGGCAAAATCCATCTGGCACGTGAGAACAAACGCGGTCTTCAGCCGTTATTGTATCGTTCGCAACTCTTCTTCGCGGAAGTGGTGAACTGCGAACATCTGACGTCCGAATTCCCTTTGACCAACCTCCTCTTTCAGCGCCATCGTCGCCGAACCGAAAGCTGGCTTGCGTGACAACTCTCCGCCAATTGGGTCCTTTGAAACGGCCCATCCTCACGGAAGTTGAATCGATTCGGAGGAATGAACCGTTCAACCGGAACAACCGTTCGGGTTTTGGGGACACAAACCGGCTCAGGGGTGGTGCGACGGGCGTCAGCGTGGATTATTCTGATTCCTACCCACTCGCCTCTTCTCTCCTTCCGTGGTTGTTTCATCGATGATGCGTCCTGCTGAACTGTTGGCTACTCGAACTTGGCTCTTCTCCGTGGGTCTCGTTCTCGCTTCTTTGGTTTTGTTCGGGACGTCGCCCACGCGTAGCTTCGCACAAGATGATGTGATGGCCGAGTTCGGCGAAGACCCAGTCGAAGAAGCCGCTCCAGAACCTGCCGGGGCGGATGCCGCAGAACAACCGGCAGGCGACGCCGGAGCAGCCAACCCAGGCGGCAACGCGAATGCCGCGCCTCCTGCCGCCGATCAATCGCTGCTGGAATGGGTCTTTGAATCGCTGGGCGCGGCCTACCTGATCGTCTTCTTGGCTTTGTCGGTGACGCTTGTTTCGCTCTTCGTGATGAACATGTTGGCGGCACGACGCGACACGCTCTGTCCGACAGAACTGGTCGAGGAGTTCAGCCAACGTCTGGCCGCCAATGACAATCAAGGCGCTTACGACCTGGCAAAAGCCGACGAATCCGTGTTGGGGCAAGTGCTCGCGGCCGGATTGGCAAAAGTCAGCAAGGGATACAACAAAGCCTTGGAAGCGATGCAAGAAGTCGGCGAAGAGGAAAGCATGAAGCTCGAACACCGTCTGAGCTACATGGCTTTGATCGGAAACCTTTCGCCCATGATCGGACTGTTCGGAACGGTCCAAGGGATGATTTCCTCGTTCCAAGTCATCGCGACAGGCGGTTCGACACCAAAGCCATCTGATTTGGCGGCTGGAATCTCCACCGCTTTGTTCACAACCCTGGTGGGACTCGCAGTCGCCATTCCCGCAATCGCGGCCTACAACATTCTTCGCAACCGCGTCGCACGACTGTTGCTAGAAGTTGGCGTTGAAAGCGAAAACTTGATGAGCAAATTCGAAGACTTGTCACCGAAGTCAGGAGCCCGTGGCTGATGCGAGTCAAACGCACCGAAGTCGACATGGCGGAAGGCGACATGACCCCCATGATCGACATGACGTTCCAGTTGATCGCGTTTTTCATGGTGCTGATCAACTTCGCTCAGACAGAAGCCAACGACAACGTTGTGCTGCCAAACAGCCGTCTGGTCAAACCACCCGAAGTCGCTTTGGAGTTTCCGATCATCCTGCACGTTGGTGCCGATGGTCGGATCTTTTTAGGCGGTGATGACTACACCCCTGAAACACTGCGTCTTGGACTGGACCGAGAACTGGCAGTCGTACGAGCCGAAGGCAAAGCGGTCAGCGATGCCAACGTGATTATCCGAGGGCACAAAGACGTCGCCGCTGGAGAAGTCCAAGAGATCATCCGTGTCTGCCAGGATTCCAAACTCGAAAACTTTGCTTTGCGGGTCAAAGAGGATCGCTCATGAAAATTCGCAATCGCGAAACCAGTCAAGGCACGGAGCTGAACATGACCAGCAGGATCGACATCGTCTTTCTGCTGCTGATTTTCTTCGTGATGACGTTCAAGATCGTCGAAATGGAAGGCGACTTCAGCATCAAGATGCCATTGGCCGGTCAGGGCAGCAGCAGCCTGGATCCGACCGATTTGCCGTTGAAACTTCGGCTCCGATCCGACGCCGCGGGTTCGCTGGCGGGAATCGAACTGAACGATATCCAGATGGGTAGCGACCCGACCAGTTTCGACAAATTGCGGGCGAAGGTTGTCGGGATGATTGGTTCGTCAACGCCCACCGAAGTTGAAGCGGGCGAAGGACCGGAAATCGAAATCGATACCGACTACAACTTGCGGTACGAATACGTGATTCGTGCGATCACGGCGGTCAGTGGTTACAAAGATGGCGATCAGGTGGTCAAATTGATCGAGAAGATCAAATTCGCCAAGCCGCGGCGTTGATTCGCGTTTGGCTGAACCATCCGTGACGCCGTTTTTGATACTGTTCTTCGTTGATCCTGTTACTCGACAACTACGATTCCTTCGTTCACAACGTGGCTCGCTACCTCCGCGTTGCCGCTCGTCGGAACCGCACCGGCAACAATTTGCCGATGGAAGACGAACCCGGTCAAGGACTACGAACCCAAGTTGTCCGTAGCGATTCCCTGACGGTCGCTCAGATTGTCGAGATGAATCCGAGTGCGATCGTGATCTCGCCCGGTCCTCACGGCCCCGAATCCGCCGGCTGTTCTCTCGACGTTGTTGAGCAACTCGCCGGCCGCATTCCCATCTTAGGAATCTGCCTCGGACACCAAACAATCGCGGCGGCCTACGGAGCCAAAGTCATGGTCGGTCCGCCGATGCATGGGATGGCGGTCCCCATCCGGCACCGTGGTGTCAGCGTTTTCGCGGGCTTGTCCTCGACCTTGCAAGTCGGCCGATATCACTCGCTCCGCGTCGATGCGACGACTTTGCCCGATTCCCTCGAGGTCACCGCCTGGGCCGCCGACGATCCCAGTTTGGTCATGGGGTTGGCCGATCACCGTCGATGTGTGCACGGCGTTCAGTTTCATCCAGAATCGTTGTTGACCCAGGATGGCTTGGCGATGTTCGAACACTTCATCGGACTGGCTCAGCGACACCAACCCGACGATCGACCGCTCACCGGAAGCTCACGATTCCGCCGCAGCACGCTGCCGACCGTTTCGATCTCACCCACGAAATCCGGTGGAGGGGTGAGACCGTGATCCTGGAATCCCTCGTCACCACCATGGATGCCAATGGACGAATCAACCTAGCTCCGCTGGGGCCGATCGTGCATCCGCCGGAATCCGCCGAAGACCTGCCCACGTTCCTGCTGCGTCCCTACGATGGTTCGACGACCTGTGCGAATCTATTGGACAATGGCAACGCTGTCCTTCATGTCGTCGACGACGCCTTGTTAATCGCGAAAACGGCAATCGGAAAGTTGGATGCATCTGATTTGGTCATTCCGGTGCCTGGACTGGAAAACTCGCATGTCCGCCTGAAACGATGCCATCGCTGGTTCGCTATTCGCGTCACCGAACGATCTGGCACACCGCCCAAACATGAGCTGACCGCACGCTGTTTGGATTCTGGAATCGTCGCACCATTCTTTGGATTCAACCGAGCCAAACATGCGGTGATCGAAGCTGCGATTGCCGTCACTCGGTTGCATCTGTTGCCCGCTGAAGACGTCGCCGAAGAACTCCGACGCGCCGCAATCGCAGTCGAGAAAACAGGTGGCGTCGATGAACGTGAGGCATTGGAACTGATTGCCAAGCACGTGCGTGAGACAAAGCTCTCATGAGTGTCGAAGTTCAAACGGGAGCGAGGCTGCACTTCGGGCTACTGGACGTCGCACCGCCGTTTGGTGGATGCGGTGTGATGATCGACGGCCCCCCCACGCTGGTTCGAATCCGTGATGCAACCAGCTTCCAATGTGATCACGAACACCGCGATCGAATTGCAGGAATCGTCGAGCGTTGGCAACAAATGACCGACAGTGATTCGCCTCCATCCGTTTCCATCGACGTCGTTCGTGCGGCGCCGTCTCATCATGGTTTAGGAAGTGGGACACAGCTATCACTTGCGATTGCGTTTGCACTGCTGAAACAAACTTCCACCGACACGCCCTCCCGCGAACAAGTCCTACGGCTGGCCAACCGAGGTCGTCGAAGTGCCGTTGGTTCACACGGATTCTTTGAACCAGGGCTGATTGTCGAAGGTCTGAACCGTGAACGCATTGCGAGTGACCAACTCAATCCGATCGATCAACGAATCATTCTGCCTGATTCATGGCGAGTCGGCGTGGTATTGATGGACGAGGCATCAGCGATTGGAACCATCAGTGGTGAAGAAGAGCAACAGCAATTCGATGCGTTGAAGCCCGCCAGCCCAGAGGTCCGATCCCGATTGACTCGGATCCTCACCGATGACCTGATCCCCGCCATCGAACGGGAAGACTTTGCATCATTTGCCGAATCCGTTACCCAATACAACCGATCCAGTGGCGAATTGTTCGCTCCGGTCCAAGGTGGTCCTTACAACGGCACCGCCACCACTCAATTGATCAAGCGGTTGATCGCGAACGGATTGCGTGGGGTCGGTCAGAGCAGCTGGGGCCCTGGTGTGTTCACGTGGTTTGATTCTGAGAACGAAGCTCAACAAGTC
>NZ_JBICHO010000207.1:0-6509 GCF_043100905.1 Rhodopirellula sp. JB055
CTGGGGCCCCCAACGGAGCTTCCGGGATGTAATCGATCGTCGAATCAGGACGACCGCTATATAACACCGCACATCCCGCGTAGACGACCCTTCCAAACAAAGCACTTCCATACCCCTTTGGCGAACGACGTGAGGGGCAATAGTAAGTCGAGACCAATGATTGCGCGACATCATCTTCGCCGCCATTGTTCGCGACGTTCGGCCAGTATGGCGGGTCGTCGCGACCAAGCTCATAGATGTTGTTGCCTTCGAGAAACGGAAGGATTTTGTATTGGGTACTCCATCCTGTCCGCGTCGCCGCTCGGCAACACGTGCCGTTCTTGGGGTAACCAGATGAGTTGGGCGCATCGTCTGTTGTGATTGCGTTGGGGGCACCATCGAGTGGGCCTTCCGGCAACTTCTGGTAAGTGCTCTCAAAGTTAAGAGCAGCCAGACTCATTTGTTTCAAGTTGTTCGAACACTGCATTCGTCGAGCGGCTTCCCGAGCCGACTGAACCGCAGGAAGCAGCAAGCCGACCAAAATGCCGATGATCGCAATCACAACCAACAATTCGACCAGCGTGAATCCGTAGGTTTGAATGCGGGCGTTCATGTGTCGTTCCTTTGGGAAGGAACTGACGCGTGCATCGTGCATTCCCCGGCTAAATCGAGACTCCATCAACCATACTCCCTGAATTGTCAAAGTAATGTTCTTTGGGCATGCGGCGCCGTGGTTCAAGACAACGTTTCTGCTACGGCCCAGTGATTCGCATCGATGAAAAACAGAAGCCCAGTCGGGCCTCAAAGGTCGCTCAGAAGCACCCCAAAGTTCTTGCTTTGGAAACTCGTTTTGGCGACTCGCGAGAAAGATAGAGGCGATCTGCTTATCTTCAATATGAACATGGTGCAATTCACAGAGGCTTCACACGATTCAAGCGAGACTTCGGTCTAATAAGTGAATCGCATGAATTTCCGATGAAGCAACCGCTCCGTAGAGGTGGGCGTGCAACTTGATTCCTCAGCAAATTTTGACCCTCGCGGTTTGGCTTGTCGTTTGAATCGTCAACGACATTTGGACGCCGGTAGGATCGGACTCTTGCTCGACCGAGTTGAAGATCTCAGGTAACAGAGCGTTGATATAAAACGTTTCGCAGATGCAATGGTCAGTTGACGGGCGTTGCCCACAGTCACCGGAGATGAACCGGACGCTATCGCGTTCCGGCTGACGAAACCAACAGCCTGTTAAGAATCGCCAACCCGCAACAGAATTGGAGAACCGGTTCGCACGCGGGACGGCTTTGAAGGCACTCCGAACTTGGCACCACCCTACGCACTTGCTCGAAACGACGGAGATGTGGTGCAGCACAATGCATTCGATCCGATGCTTTCCTGCTACGCACCGTCGCTCAGATCCAAGTGGTTGCCATACCGACGGAGGACCTGTGACTTGAGATCTTCTAACCCTTCGGATTCCATTTCGGGGTCTTGGTCGATCCAGTCCTGAGCCATCTCTCGGGCGACTTGCAGGATCTCGACGTCGCGATGCAAGTCCGCGATTCTCAAGCGGGCATCGCCGCTTTGTCGTTGACCCAGCACATCGCCGGGGCCTCGTAAACGAAAATCCGCTTCGGCCAATTCGAACCCGTCCAGTGTTTGTTCAAACACTTTCAATCGCTCGTCGTCCTGCGGCGGTTTATCACCATCGACAAACACGCACACGTGACCCGCGTGAGTGCCACGACTGACGCGCCCGCGAAGTTGGTGCAATTGAGCCAGCCCAAACCGGTTGCCGCCTAAGATCGCCATCACCGTCGCGTTGGGAACATCGATCCCAACCTCAATCACCGTGGTGCTGACCAATACATCCAGCTCGCCTTCCGCGAATGATTCCATCACTTGGTGCTTCTCATCCGATGCCATGCGGCCATGCAGCAACCCGACTCGCAAACCTTGGAGTGGTCCGGTGCGAAGTTGTTCATAGGTCGAGTGCACCGACGTGATGTCTTCGGCGGGCGGTTCGGCTGGATCGATCAGCTCGGATAGTTCTTCGTCCGCGGTTTCGACTTCCGGACCGACCCGTGGAGCCACCACAAACGCCTGCCGACCTTCCGCCACTCGTTCTTTGACGAATGCCCACCATCGATCACGCCAACTGTCGCCAGCCAAATACGTGTGCACCGCACCACGACCAGCCGGCTTTTCCCGCAACGTGCTCAGGTCCACGTCGCCGAACTGAGTCATCGCGACGCTGCGCGGGATGGGGGTGGCAGACATGACGAGGTAATGCGGATCGACGCCGCCATCGCGAAGCGTCACACGCTGCTTGACACCGAACTTGTGCTGCTCATCGATCACGCACAGCCCCAAGCGATGGAACTCGACCCCGTACAGCAAGGCTTGCGTGCCGATCACGATGTCCAGTTCACCAGTGCGGATTTTCCCAACGGTGTCGCGCCGCTCGGCAGCACCGAGCGAACCGCATAGCAATCCGATCCGCACACGACTGTCCGCCAACATCCGCTTGAGCGTCGCGTAATGCTGTCTCGCCAGCACTTCCGTTGGGGCCATCAAGGTGGCTTGGTGTTCGCCCGCCACAGCGACCAGCATTGCGAAAATGGCGACGACGGTTTTTCCGCTGCCGACATCGCCTTGTAGCAATCGGTTCATCGGGAACTGCCGAGCCATATCGCGAGCGATCACATCCATCACGCGTCGCTGGTCGCCGGTCAATTCAAATGGGAACCGTCGCAAGATTCGATTTCGAACGGTTGCGGTGCATTCCAGTGGAGGAGCCCGCAACTCGCTGGTCAGCGACCGCCGCCTCATCGCCAGTGCCAACTGCATCACCAACAACTCTTGAAACACCAATCGAGTTTGCGCCGCCGTCAGGTCCGCTTCGCTTTCCGGCAAGTGAATGCCACGCAGTGCCTCTGCAATTCCCGGCAGCACGTCCGGCAGATCCAATCCAGTGGCCTTGAGTCGTTTGGCCGCTTCAGAGCGTAAACGCTCGGGCAACACCTCTTTCAGTTGACCGGTCAATTCATGAACCAACGGGCGAGCCAAACGCCGCAGGTCCGATTGCTTCACGCCTTCCGTCAACGGGTAGTTGGGCAGGATCAATCCGCCGGGTGCGTCTTCATCTGGCAGTTCACCTTCTTGGACGATCTCGTACTGAGGATGCGTGAACTCCCACCGCAGTCCGGCGAGTTTGGGCGTGCCGCTGATTCGAACCTGTGTTTCAAACGTCAATTGTTCGGCGCGGAACGGTTGATTGAAGAACACGATTCGAACCGCGCCCGAATCATTTTCAACAATCGCGGCAAACAGTGATTTGCCGGGCGTGCGAGACACCAGTTCGGCATCGGAGATTGTGCCGATGAAGGTCGCCGGTTGGCCTTCCGCCAAATCCGCCACCTTGGTTGGTGGGGGCGGGAACGTGTGATTCCGCGGGACCAGGAACAGGACGTCGCGAGCGATTCGCAGTCCCAGCTTTCGGAACTTCGCTGCTCGCGCGGGGCCAACGCCTGGCAAATACTGAATCGGTGTGGTCAGCGTGAGCGTGGATTCGCTGCTGCTTGGCTCGCTCACGAAATTCAATCACCGAGGCGTGTAGTGAAACTGTTTGCTTTTCGAAAAGAACTCGACCGGGTTGTCGTGCACGACTTTGCGAATCAACGCTTCGTCCATTCCCCGCCGTCGCATCGTGAAGATCAAATCGGGCACGGCGGTCGGTTTGCTGATGCCCCAGTCGCCTGCCGAGTTCGCCAACAATCGTTCTCCCGCGTGCCGTTCAATCATATCGGCAGCCCGATCGGGCGTGCACTTGGTGACGGGATAAAGTGTCATCCCGGCCCAAAAACCTCGGTCCAGCACTTCACTGACGGTGTGCTCTTCGACGTGGTCCACCAACACTCGATCCGGATTGATGCGTGAATCGTCACACAGCATGTCCAAGATCATTCGCGTGCCTTGGTATTTGTCTTCCAAGTGCGGTGTGTGGATCAGAATAGGTTGGTCGTACTTGATGGCCAATTCCAGGTGATCCAGGAACACCGTCGCTTCATTCTTGGTGTTTTTGTTCAGTCCGATTTCACCGATCCCCAGCACACCAGGACGATCGAGGAACTCAGGGATCATCGCGATGACTTCGCGAGACAGCGAGACGTTCTCCGCTTCCTTGGCGTTGATGCACAACCAACAATAATGCTGGATGCCAAACTGTGCCGCTCGTTTCGGTTCGACGGCGGTGAGTTGTTCGAAGTAGTCGCGAAAACCATCGGCGGTGCCACGATCGAAGCCGGCCCAGAACGCTGGTTCGCTGACAGCAACGCATCCCATCCGTGCAAGCGTTTCGTAGTCATCCGTCACGCGGCTGACCATGTGAATGTGCGGGTCGATGAAGTCCATGTTGTTGGTCAGTGATTCGGGGTGTTTGAAGAGTGCAGGGAAGTCGGAAAGCGGAGGTCAAGCGGCTCACTGCTTGGTCGGCGCTTCCACACCAAGCTTGGTCTTCCAGTCCGGGTCGTACTCGCGAGAAAACCAGCGTTGAACTTTCGCGGCGCGATCGGAATCGTCCGCCAGCAACATTTCCATCGCTCGGGTGAGTTGATCGCGGCGCGGCGAAGGCTCACTTCCGCCTGGGGCACGGTCGAGTCGGTCCAGCACCGCCGCCAGTTCCAAAACCTTCGCTCGAACTTCTAGGTACGAGGCATCCAGAATTTCGTCAGCAGTCCGTTGGCTCATGTCGCAAGTTGTTGGAGAGTGGAAACGGATGGGAACGGAGGGGCGTCCGTTTGCGGCAACCATGCCGCTTGTCTATTCAGTTTGGTGTCAGACTCAATTGTACCCGACAACTCATTCTTTGGTTCTCGCGGAAGCGGCGTTTTTCCGGCATGCATCGCTGCAGTATCGGACTTGATCCCAATCACGAGCCCACTTCTTACGCCAGGCGAACTCCTTCCGGCAGACCGGGCAGGTCTTCGTTGGGAGGTTTCGTTTCGCATCGCGATGGGCAGACAACTCACTCGCTCACGCATTCCAAGACGTCACAGCCCACCCAAGGCCGCAAAATCTTTGGCACGTTGATGGTGCCGTCCGCCCGTTGATGGTTTTCCAGGATCGCGATCATGGCTCGACCGGTCGCAATCGCCGTGCCGTTGAGCGTGTGGACAAAGTCCGTTCCCTTTTGCGCGACCGCTTTGGACCGCACGTTCAAACGACGAGCCTGGTAGTCGGTGCAATTGCTGGTGCTGGTCACTTCTCCCCAATCACCCGCGTCACCTCGTCCGGGCATCCAAGCTTCTAAGTCGTACTTGCGATACGCTGGTCCGCCCAAGTCACCCGTCGCGGTGTCGATCACTCGGTAAGGCACTTCCAAGGCGTCAAAGATTTCGCATTCCAGTTCACGCATCTCTTCATGCATCGCCGTGCTTTGGTCGGGCAACGTGAACGCGAACATCTCGACCTTGGTGAATTGGTGAACGCGGTACAGCCCCTTGCTGGCTCGGCCGGCCGCCCCGGCTTCGGTTCGAAAGCAGTGACTCAAACCGCAATAACGAAGCGGCAATTCTTCGCTGGCGAGGACTTGTCCACTGAGCATGCCGCCGAGCGGGATCTCCGCCGTCGCGACCAGGTTCAGCTCGGTGTTTTCGATGCTGTAGATCTGCGTTTCCGGTCCACGCGGGTTGAACCCGGTGCCCTGCAGGACGCTGGTTAACGCCAGGTCGGGGGTAGAAACCGGCGTGAAGCCTTTGCCGGCCAAGTGAGAAATCGCGAATTGTTGAAGGGCCAGATCCAAACGCACGGCGGCGTTTTTCAAAAAGTAAAACCCGGAACCAGCCACGCGGGCTCCACCTTCGAAATCGAACAAGTCATGTTTCTCGCCGAGCTGCAGGTGGTCCAGTGGCTGGAAATTCATTTCGGGCACCGGCGTTTTTCCGCGGCCGATTTCGTTTGCGTCGTGCTCGCCACCCTCCGGCACGTCCGGGTGAGTCATGTTCGGCAGGATGGTCTGCAGCTCGAGGATCTCGGCTTCCAAGCGATCTTGCTGCGCACCGGCGGCGTCTTTTTGCTCGCGAAGGCTGCGACCCTTGGCGATCAAATCCTGACGCTCGTCGTTGTCTTTCGCGGATTTGATCTGCTTGCTGACTTCGTTGGCTTGCCGATTGAGCTCTTCCGCTTGCTTCAGGGCTTCCATCCGCTCGGCTTCGAGGCGGCAAATCGAATCGACGTCGACGGAAACGCCTCGCTTGGCGGAATTTTCAGCGACAAGCTGGGCGTTTTGCAGGATGAATTTGCGATCGAGCATCGTGGTCAGTGGGGTGCGGGAAAATGGGCAACTCAATTTCCCCACAACTTAGCGAAAGTTGCCCGATCGTCGCAGCCCAGGAAAGCGGCGAGTTTCATCGCCCGAGATGGCCCCCTAAAACTTTTGAAGTTGCGTTTTTCTCAAAACCCGAAGCGTCAGCGAGGGAAAAACGAGGTTGACTTCGCCTTGCTGACGCGTCGGGTTATGAAAAAACCAGTGCCTC
>NZ_JBICHO010000208.1:0-43003 GCF_043100905.1 Rhodopirellula sp. JB055
TGCGTGAGGCATTGGTTTTTTCGTAACCCGGCGCGTCAGCGAGGGACCGCATGCCATCGCAACGAGCCGGTGGGTCCCTCGCTGACGCGTATTGAAGTTGCGCTTTTGCGTGAGGCATTGGCTTTTTCATAACCCGACGCGTCAGCGAGGCGAAGTCAACATCGTTTTTTCCTCGCTGACGCTTCGGGTTTTGAGATACGCGCAACTTCAAAAGTTAATTCCGAGGCTCAAGTCCGGCTCGCGATCGGACAGAGACACAAACGCTTGGCGTTGATCGACGATGGCCTGCAAGAAGACCCGACGAATCGCGTCATAGCCACGATCGTTGGGGTCTTCGATGTTGGTGTAAAACCAGTACGTGGGATCATCCCAGTCATAGGTGCTTCGCCAAAATTGGCGACAGTGCGAACCGTGCCCCAAAAACGTTTCATGAAGCGGCACGACATGGACATGCCCGAACTGATTTGCCACCCGGCGTATGACGCGGTTGTACTCCGCGTGGATGGCCAAACCATCCGGCCAATCAGGCAGAAAGATACTCGGTGCGTCGCCGACGCCATCGGTCGGATCGTAGATATCGCCGAGAAAGATGACGCAGCCCGCTGAAAAACGATCGCTGATCGATTGCAGCATTCCACCTAACCTTCGTTCAAACGATTCAATCCAGGGCTGAGCTTTTTCCAAAGTCGCACCGTACATGGCGCCTTCTTCGGGCGGGCGGCGACCGTAGCTGTGGATCAGATCGTTTCCGCCGGTGGTCATCACGACCAATCCGAACACGTCCTCTTCGAAGGGCTCGATCTCGGTTTCGATGACGCGCTGGTGATCGATTGAAGTGGAACCGGAAACAGCAACGTTGGTCGCGGTGAGGTTTGGCAGAACCGCCGACAAATGCTTGCCTTGCATGTCCGGCCATTCATCCTTTGGGTTTTGCTTCAATCGCTCAAAGTAAGAATGCAAATTTGACTTAGCACCGAGACCTCGCGTGACACTGTCGCCCACCCCGAGCAAGTGCACACGTCGCTGCGTCCAAACGCTCTGGAACGGTTCCATTGCGATCTGCGGACCTGCTGGTCCCTCGCCGACAGGACGCCGAAGTTTGAACTCCAGGTAGGCGGGGACACCGAGAATAACGATGACACCAACCATGAACAACAATCTTCGTCGAATGTCAGACGCCGTTTTTGTCAGAGGAGTCCTGGTCTTCATGCGATTGCTCATTGAAAGCTGGCCGAATCGCTGAATGGAAGCGAAGCGTCGCAGCGATTCACTCGTTCCACGTGCATTTTAACAGCGCAAGCATGATCGCTGTGCACTTTCGTTTGTCGGCACACTCGTTTGTTGACACCGTGTCTTGATCACTCACTTCAAAACGGCAAGAAATCTGTCGCGAGTTTTGCAACCGCGATCAACGCCCAGCGGCTCGACCTGGCACCATAGAATGTCTCGGCATCGGCAGCAAACTCTGCGGCAAATCAATCTTGAATGCCGCACCACCAAGAGGACTGTCGTCCACAGTGACAGAGCCTCCCAGTCGACGACAGATGCGTCTCACGAGAGCCAGCCCCAAGCCGGTGCCGGGTTGCGAGTCACCTGAAAGCCGATGAAAAGGTTCAAAGATGAAACGCCGATCCGCAGGCGGGATCCCCGGCCCATCGTCTTCCACCAGAAATTGAACGCGATTGGAACCATTCGAGATCGTCACGCGAACCTTGGACTGAGCGTACTTGCCTGCGTTGCCAACAAGGTTGCCAAGTGCTCGCACCAAGCCGGCTTCATAGGTCACCAAATCAATTTCTTCCGCCCCAGCCGGTGGCTCAAATTCGATGTCGGGATGCAGTGGAGCGTGTTGTCCGATGGCGTCCATGGCAATCCCTTTCGCTGAAACACGCTCACGTGGCGCGACTTGAGATTGCTCATCCGTGCGAGTGTAGTTGAGCAATTCCGCCACCAAGTCATCAAGCTTGTCGGTGGCATCGTCAATCGAATCGACTCGTTGATTTCGCTTCTCATCAGTATCGGCCGAGCGAACCAACTCGGTTGCAAACTTGATGCGAGCGAGCGGTGTTCGAAACTCATGCGAGACCGCTTGCAGCAATTCCTTCTGTGATCGCAGCAGCGACTCCACACGATCGGCCATCGTGTTGAATGCCCCCACAATTGGAAGGCTGCGTCGCCGACCGGTGCCTTCGATCCGCGCCGCGAAATCTCCTTCGGCGATGGCCAAGGCCGTTCGCTCGACGCTACGGAACTGCCGGGCAATGGGACGCAATAAGATCGCGATCGCCAACGCGACCAACAGAAAAACGCTTGTCAAACCCAGCAGAATGTCGCTGCGTCGGGGCCCAACAAACCGCGGAAGCGGGCCGAGTTCGACCAACCGCGAGGTTCCCGTGAGCGACACATAAATGCTCTCACCAGCCAACACGGCTTCCCCTTCGTCGAGACGTTGAAACAAAGTCTCCGAAAGACTTCTTTCCGAACGTTCGACGACGCTGACCGGATAAGCGAATCTGGCTTGGATCCCCGCAAGGGTCTCGTCGAAGTTCTCGATCCCACCGGCGGCGATCTCGTCGCGAGCGAGCAGCGCACCACCACTCAGCGCCGTTTCAATGACCGAGATATTCTGAGCCTCCGTCGTGCCGCGAAAAACATACGCCTGGATCACCCAAGCGATGAACAAGATCAGCAGCACACCGCAATAGAACTGAATGAACAATCGAGTCATGCGTGGCTCCGGTTGCGGCGAAAGAATCCCTCCATGCAAACGGGGTCAGGTTCCGTTCGCAAAGCATTGACTCCGTTTCAAACCTATCTGCTCAACGCAGTTTGGTTTGCAGACGCAGCATTTCCAACATTGCATCGGCTGCTTCGTGGCCCTTGTTGCCAACCGTTCCTCCGCTGCGCTGGATGGCTTGTTCCACCGTGTTGCACGTCAACAATCCAAACCCAATTGGGCGACCGCTTCGCACGGATTGCTTCATCAACATATCGCTGACCGCGCGATTGATGTGTTCGTCGTGAGTGGTTTCACCTTTGATGACACACCCCAGCGTGATCGCACCAATCACATCGGCGTGCTGGAATGCTTGCTCCACCGCCCAGCACAATTCCCAGGCACCAGGCACACGAATCAACCAACGCTTGTCTTCGGCAATGCCGGCGTCGTTCAATGATTGCAACGCTGCCTGCACCATCGAATCGCAGATGTTGGCGTTGTAGCGACTGGCGATAATCGCAACACGACCGCTGGGCAAGTTTCCGGTGGTTCCATCAATGGAGGGCATTCGAATTCTCGAAGAAAGAATTGGAGGGAGGAGTGGTTGGGTGAGGAATCAAGGTGACAGTCGAAACATCAATCCTGAGGCTGGACGCTCATCAAGAACTCCGCGTTGTTCTGCGTCTTCCGCATGCGTTTGGTGAGTTCCGTCATGGAATCGACGGGCGAATGATCGGCCAACTCTCGCCGCAAACTTTCGATTCGGCGATGCTCTTCCTGATCGAGCAGCATTTCTTCGCGACGTGTTCCGCTGCGTGTCAGATCGATGGCGGGCCAAACTCGACGAGCCACGAGATCTTGATCCAGAACGATTTCCAAGTTGCCGGTGCCTTTGAATTCCTCAAAGATCACATCATCCATGCGGCTGCCAGTATCGACCAAGGCGGTCGCTAGAATCGTGAGCGAACCACCCTCTTCGACCTTTCGAGCAGAACCAAAGATTGACTTTGGTTTTTGCATTGCGCCAGCGTCCAGACCGCCCGTCAAAAGCTTGCCTGTCGCCGAATCAGTGTCGCTATTGAACGCTCGGGCCAGTCGCGTGATCGAATCGAGAAAGATGACGACATCGGTTCCCGATTCAACCATCCGCTTGGCTTTTTCGACCACCATCTGGGCGACCTGGATGTGCCGCGCCGGTGGTTCGTCAAACGTGCTGCTGATCACTTCACATTGAGGCGACTGAATTTCACGTTCCATGTCCGTGACTTCTTCCGGCCGTTCATCGATCAGCAGAACCACCACGTAAGCATCCGGATAATTGTTGAGCACACCACGGGCAAGGCTCTGCATCAACATGGTCTTGCCGGCTCGCGGTGGACTGACGATCAACCCACGTTGGCCAAATCCGATGGGTGTGAACAGATCGACAACGCGCGTGCTCAGCTCCTGAGCGTCATACTCCGTCACAATTCGCGTTCGTGGGTGCAGCGGCGTCAAGTCGTCAAAGGGTTTCTGACGCTGTCGCTGCATTGGATCAGCGTGATTGATCGCTTCGATCCGCAAGAGCGCGAAGTAACGTTCGTTTTCTTTGGGAGGACGAATCTGTCCGGCGACATGCGATCCCGTGTGCAGACCAAACCGTCGGATCTGACTGGGCGAGACATAAATGTCATCGGGGCACGAAAGGTAGTGGTACTGCGCGCTCCGCAGGAACCCAAACCCATCGGGCAGAATTTCCAGCGTGCCTTCGCCGTACATCAATCCGTTCGCGCTCATCCGCGCTTTCAACAGACGGAAAACAAGATCCTGCCGTGGTATCGCTGCGATCTCTTGAAGCCCTTCCTGTTCGGCAAGCGCCAGCAGCTCGTCATGATTGAGCTTCTGCAGGTCGTTGATGTTCAAGGCTTGCTTGGGCGGTTGGTCCTTGGGAGGAATGCCAACTCGGCCGCCCGCGCGTGTCACTTCACTAACGATCTCTTCGGGCAACGAAAGCGGATCGCGCTCGGCATCAAGCTCACGAACACGTTTGTCAACTTCTTTGTCTGGATGGCGCATGCGTCGGTTGCTGCGACGACCATTGCGCGCCGGACCCGGCGTGGAGGAAGGTTCCATGAGGAAAGAACCAAATCGGTGGGATGAAAAGAGAGGAGCACGGACGAGATTCGCCCGGGTGGGTGGGTGTGATGCTGGATAGCCAACATCCGCACACGAGTTTAAACGAACGCATGCCCCCTGTCAGGCGTAATTATGAGGGGGATGTGAAGACGGCGTCACAAACTCCACAAGAAACGGGTTTCGGTTGCTTCTACACCTTAGGCGGTTTGGTACGCCCCCGGCCCAGCACAGTTCGCTGTTTATCTCTTGGTTCTAGACGCATCAACCGCCGATCGAGTTCATCCAGCGGTACCATTCTCCGCGCGATTGCTCCTGAAACTTCGGTTTCCCGAACGGCGTCACCATCACAGATCCGAGTGGTTTGTCAAAGCTGAATGTGAGGGTTGGCCGACGTGGACGAGGCGGCGAGTCCTGAACTGGTGTCAAATCCAAGACTGCTCGCCTCGTCCACGACGCTAATAACAAGTCGCGACAGGCCATTAGGCTCACATCCAAGCGACTGGCATGACGAGGGCCGAAATGAAAGCGTGCAGAGAACTTTCTCGGAAGTGAGAAGACCGGCCCGGATGAGAGATGAACGGGACGAACATCCCGCTCCGCATCCATGACCCGCCAACCTCCCACGCGCACGAGTGCACCGAGCCGCACGACGACATGCACCCACGACATGGACAGGATGGTGTGCAGCCAGACTCCTCCTCTGATGGCGTTGGAAACCGACCAAAATCCGAAAGCCAGAGACCCGAATTTTGATCTCCCTCCAGCGGCGAAACATGATGCCTCGCTTTTAAGCGACCTCCGGGCCGACTCGCCTAAGTTTTAGGCACAACAAAATTTCCGAGGTGGCCTCAATCAAAGACGCCATCCACATCGAAATTTTTAAGTCCTTCCCAGCAAGCAACTTACAACTCTTTCCGAAACAACTCCGTTGCGTTTGGCCCAAAGTGTGCCAATAGCCCTCCTCCGAAAAGAAGTGCTTCCCAAAAGGACAACGCACGACTCACGAGCGATTCAGGATGGCCCGGGCAGGAGTTGGACGGTGGACGGCGGAGTAGCACTTGGTTCGAAACGATTCGGCATGGTGAATGATTCACTTTGGCAATGGGTGCCGAAGGCAACGTGTCGCGTCACACCAACTGTCTTACGAGAAGGAAGACCACATGAGTTCGATCTCAGCATTTACAACACACGAGCTTGGCGGCGGACGGACAGGGTTCCGTTTTGCCTGGCTCACTATGGTTCTCCTTGTGGGGATGATGGGGATCGGCGGTTCACTCGCGTCGGTAGCTTCGGCTCAGGATGAGCCCTCGGCTGCAATGGAAACTGCAGAGGTCGCCGACGCGGGTGACGCTGATCCAGAGGAACCCGCTGCGGATGCGGGAGTAGGGTACGCCTTCGACAATGGCTTCCTGTTTCTCTGTGCCGTCTTGGTTCTCTTCATGCAGGCTGGCTTCGCAATGGTCGAAGTCGGGCTGAACTCCTCCAAGAATACGATCAACATTCTCTCCAAGAACTTGATGGACTTGTCCGTCGGAGCGTTGTTGTTCTTCTTCATCGGCTTCGGCTTGATGTATCCCGGTAGCTACGGGGACGTCACGAACGGCTATTTCGCCTTCGGTGGCACCGGAATCTACGAATCCAGTCCTGATCAAACATTCTCACCACAAGTCGACTGGTTCTTCCAAGCCGTCTTCGCCGCAACCGCCGCAACCATCGTCTCGGGTGCAGTTGCAGGTCGTATGAAATTCAACGCTTACTTGGTTTACAGCGCCATCCTGACTGGATTGATCTACCCGATCAGCGGTTACTGGAAGTGGGGCGGTGGATGGTTGATGCAGTTCGGTGACTTGGTCGACGGCGAGTACGCCATGGGCTTCCAAGACTTCGCTGGCTCCGCAGTGGTTCACGCAGTCGGCGGTTTCGCTGGCCTCGCTGGTGCCATCTTCCTCGGCCCTCGCCTGGGTCGCTACACCGCTGAAGGCAAGAGCGTTCCATTGCCAGGTCACAACGTTGCTTTCGCTGCTCTGGGTGTGTTCATCCTGTGGGTGGGGTGGTACGGATTCAACCCTGGTAGCCAATTGGCTTTCCAATCGTCGGCTGACATTGACGCAACTGTATTCATCGCTGTGAACACAACCCTCGCCGCAGCCGCTGGCGTGATCGTCGCAACCGCTGTTTCCTGGGGCTTGTTCGGCAAACCCGATTTGACCATGGGCCTGAATGGTGCTCTGGGCGGATTGGTTGGCATCACAGCCTGCTGCGACGCGATGAGCAACACGATGTCGATCGTTGTTGGTGGCGTCGCCGGTGCCTTGGTTGTCCTCAGCATTGTTGTTCTCGACAAAGCCAAAATCGACGATCCCGTCGGTGCTTTCCCAGTCCACGGCGTCTGCGGTGTTTGGGGCTGCATGGCTCTCGGCATCCTGCCAAACGCTCACCTCGAATCTGGTTCAACCAGCTTCATGATTCAGTTGATCGGAACCGCTTCGATCTGTGCTTGGGCCTTCATCACCATGTCGGTCGTCTTCGGTGTTCTCAAAGCTGTGGGCATGCTGCGAGTTTCGCCTCAAGAAGAACAAGCTGGTTTGGATATCAGCGAACACGGTATGCACGCTTATCCATCGGACGCCGTCGCCGGCGGCTCGGTGGTCTAGTTCTACCCACCGCAGTGATGTCGCCGAATGTGCCGTTACCACATCGGCGGCGTCGCAGCGCGGTGCTTTTGAACTTCTCGGCTCTTGCCTGGGCCAGAAGAAGCCCCAATGATCCGTGACAGGTGTCCGCCTCACCTGTTGCGGATCGGGGTCTTTTTTTTGCGCTGTCGGTGATGATTCCCCCCACGCAGTCGCTTTCTCAAAGCATGGCGAACTCGGAAACGCTGATCCCACTCAGACGCACACCTCAACTCACAGAAGCCAAGTGAAAACACTGGGCTACGCGAAGAACTTGCAATCGACTAAATTTCTAGCTGGCCATCGATGCCACCAGCTTTCGCTCAGCGATCAGGAGCGGACCTGAACGCCGAAAGGGCCCCCACCTTGCCCGCTCGAATGGCTCGCTCGATTTGCCGGCTCGCGACTTCAGATTTGCACCGTCCATGAAATTGATCATCGCAATCGTCCAACCTTCCAAACTGGATGCCATCAAAGAGGCATTGACCCGCGTGGAGGTGCACCGCTTGACGGTCGTGGATTGCCAGGGGTTTGGCAGACAACGAGGCCAAACCGGATCCATGCGAGGCCGCGACTACGGCGTCAGCTTGCTTCGCAAAGTGCAACTGCAAATCGGCGTGAACGAAGAATTCGTGCAGCCCACCATCGATGCCATTTTGGAAGGCGGCCGCAGCGGTGAAAACGGCGAAATTGGCGATGGCAAAATCTTCGTTCTTCCTATGGACGATTGCGTCCGCATTCGCACGGGAGAACGCGGCGGAGAAGCCATCTAAACAGGTCGCGAGACGACTGGAAATAAGCGTCTCAGTCAATTCGGTTGCCGCGGCGGAAAGCACAAGTCCTTCGGCCAACACTGCTATCATGGATGTTCCAAATTAAAGGAACTGACATGCATCCCATTTGGCGGCACTCCGCTACGGCAGCACTCTGCCTGCTTTGGACCCTTGGATCAATCGACCGTCGCGTCGGCAACTCCGCGGAACCTCTGACCGCAATCCGAGTCAGCCCAGACGGGCGGTCGTTCGTAGAAACCGACTCCCAACAGCCATTCGTGGTCTGGGGAGTGAACTACGATCACGACGAATCAGGACGCCTGCTCGACGAGTACTGGATCAAGGAATGGGACAAAGTCACCGAGGACTTTGCCGAAATCCAACAACTCGGCGCGAACTGCGTTCGCATCCACCTGCAGATTGGGTTGTGGATGGAATCCGCCGAGCAAGTCTCCCAGGCTCAGGTGACTCAACTCAAACGGTTGATCCAACTTGCCGAGTCCAAACGTCTGTATCTGGATATCACTGGACTGGCTTGCTACCACAAAGCCAACCTTCCCAATTGGCTCAACGAACTCGATGAACCCCAGCGATGGAACGTCCAAGCCAAATTCTGGTCATCGGTAGCGAACACGTGCGCGGGCAGTCCCGCGATCTTTTGCTACGACTTGATCAACGAACCCATCTTGCCTGGCGAGTCCCCCGAGTCGGAGTGGTTGGCCGGCGAACTGGACGGCAAGTTCTTTGTCCAGCGTTTGGCCCTGGACCGCAACGGACGAAGCCGTGAAGAGATCGCCGAAGCCTGGGTGAAACGGATGGTCAACGCAATTCGCAAAAACGACGCCGAGACGATGATCACCGTCGGCGTGATTCCCTGGGCATTTGTTTTCGGAGGCGGAAAACCACTCTTCTACTCACCCACCGTTGGCCAACACTTGGATTTCGCGTCAGTCCACTTCTACCCGGAAAAAGGGAAACTGGAACACGCCCTCCGTTCACTACAGATCTACCAAGTTGGAAAACCATTGGTGGTCGAAGAGATGTTCCCACTGAAGTGCGGTACCGAAGAGCTGACCGACTTCGTTCTTCAATCTCAACCTGATGTCGACGGGTGGATCAGTTTCTACTGGGGAACCACCGCGAAGCAACTTCGCGAAAAAGACGACGCGGGCATCGCCGAAGCCATCACCGCCAATTGGCTGGAGGCATTCCAAAAACTCGCACCCAAAGTCCGCTCCCCGGTCACAAATTGAAGTGTCGCCGACCTTTTTCGCCCCTGTTTTCTTGTGTGATTCCTCACCTGAATGGCAACTTAAAGGCGTACTCCAACCCGCTGACCGACTGCCCTCCACCGCTTCACAAACGTTCAGCTACGAGAGGGGTTTTCAGTCGTCCGAGGCAAACTACGATCGCTTGGATTCCATGCCATTCCAGCATTTGATCGTCACCCATCGTCTCCAGCGTCATCGGGCCATTGACCATGCATTCCAAGAAGACTTCCAGTCCAGGTTTCACTCTCGTTGAACTCCTGGTGGTGATTGCAATCATCGGCGTACTCGTGGGACTGCTATTGCCCGCGGTGCAAGCCGCCCGAGAAGCCGCGCGGCGAATGAGTTGCAGCAACAACTTCAAGCAGATTGGGTTGGCGATGCACAACTACCACTCGGCCTACAATCGCCTGCCGGCTCAAGGCACGGGCACTTACGACTCAATCAATTCCGGACCTGCCGCATGGTGGTCCAGCAGCGAGGTCGCCAACAACCTTCGCCTGAGCATGCTCGTGGGACTGCTTCCCTTCATGGAACAGCAAGCCTTGTGGGATTCGATCAGTCAACCCAACGGCCTCAACGCAGACAAGTCCACGCGAACGCCGCCTTGGCCCGCGATGGGACCTTCACCAACACAGCTTTCTTATGGACCATGGGTCACGGAGTTACCAACGTTTCGCTGCCCAAGTGATCCTGGCTCAGGACTGCCAGCTTTCGGACGCACGAACTATGCAGCCTGCTTTGGCGACAGCGTTTACAACGTCCACGAAGGCGGCCTTGACGACTACCTGCAACCCACCTCCGTTCGCGCGGAGGAGACCCGAGCGTCGGCGCGTGGCTTCTTTGTGATGCATCAAAGCAAAGCCTTCCGCGACATACTGGATGGCCTCTCCAACACGATCGCCGCCGGAGAAATCGCGACGGACTTGGGTGACGACGACAAACGAACGATCGCGGTCGATCAAGCTTCCTGGATCGCCGGTCCGTCCAAGAACCCTGAATGGTGCTCGGTCCAATCGCCCGACTGGATCGATCCGGAACGGCCTCAGTTCTGGGGCCCTTCAGCCGATCCGCGCGTGCCAGCCACAGACGGCCGCGGCTTCCGCTGGGCCGACGCGTATCAAAACTTCAGTGCCTGCAACACAGCACTCGCGCCCAATCGAGAACTCTGCACGACGGATACAGCGTCGCTGCTGACATCGTTCCCAATGTCCAGTCGCCACCAAGGCGGCGTGCACGCACTGATGGGCGACGGAGCAGTGAAGTTCATCACCGATTCCATTGAAGCCGGAAACTCTGGTGCGGAACCGATCTGGCGATGGAACTCCCCGGGCGCCGAGAGCCCTTACGGGCTGTGGGGCGCACTGGGCACGCGAGCGTCCCGAGAAGTGATCAACGGCGAATTCTAGGTTGATCGCCTGGAATGATCCGGCACAACGAGGCGAACTGCCCGCGCATTCGCTCGTGTCTCGCGCCGGAACCGCGCCACCGCAAAACACTCACACCCCAAAACACTCACACCGCTGAAGACGCCTGCATTCCTACTCAGGCACCGCAGACGAATCAGCCTTTTGCCATTCAGCTCTCTGATCTTCAACTCCAAACGCCCCAACAAAGACGATTCGTCGTTTCCTTCAACCCAACACTACAATGCACAAGAACCTCCTCGTCGCGTTTTCGAGTTTTCTCCTGTGGGCGTGCACGCTGTGCCTCGCCGGCTGCAGCTCGAACGAAGCCCACAGCGTGGTGGAAGACGCCAGCGAAGCAGAGCTCGCTGAGATCCAAGCTTTGATCAACCAAAGCGAGCAGGCAACTCAACAGTCGTCGACCGACGCTGCCAAACAACCCTCGAACTGAGAACGATCCATCCCGATGCGCAACCAAACTCTTACCGCGATCGCCATCGCCTCCCTCCTGCTGAAACCTGCGATCGCGGAAGAACTCCCGCAAATCAATGATGAACGCGCTCACCAACGCTTTGAGTTTCAACTCACCTACGATGTCGACTTCTCGGCCCCCAACTCGCTCGATCCGAAGGCCGGCTTCCTCCGCCGAGAAGACATGGGCGTCAGCAACAACGCCGGTCAACACCGCCAAGGGCCTGGACGGCGACACGCCGCTTGGTACGACAAATATCACGACCAAACCGCATCCGTTGAAAACGGTGTCTTGATCCAACGTGGCTTCGTTGCCGATTCGGACTTGCCCGGATTCGTCAGCCGTGACGCCGGCGATTCGCCTCGCAATTTCTCTTACGTCGATCCGGATCCCAAAGATGCAGCGCGTGGCGAAGTCAACTTTGCCGACTTCGAAATCCACACGTCCTGGTTTGACACCTTCGCGCTCAAAAACGTGGAAGGCGAACAAGTCCCGGTCGATCGCACCGACGAACAAGTCCCGAAGGATCAATTCTGGGGACAACCGGGCAAGACCGATACGGCTTCCCCCAACATCACCTTTGCCCCCGGCACGTTCTTCGAAATCGAGGTAAACTTTGAGGGCATGGAAGCACTCGCTCACCGGCACTCATTTTGGTTGATGCCAGCCGCTGAACAAAGCGGAGCGTATGACGACGACCCGAGCAATGGACTTGAGATCGACATCTACGAACACGAAATGGTCGTCGAAAAGGATGCTCCCGAAGCAGAATCTCGCAACAACATCTTGCTGATGAAGTGCATCGGCGGAAAAACCAATCCACCAACAACGTTCAACGAACTTCGCGATGACGGCAAAACGTCCATCCAAGTTCCAGGGATCAACCAAGGCTGGCACAAAATTGGGTTGTTCTGGACCGAACAAGCTCTGATTTGGTTTGTCGACGGCAAAGCCGTTGTCCGCGACTCAAAACTCGTTCCCACGGTTCCGATGTACCTGATCGTTTCGCGAGAAGCGAACACCGGAGCGGGCCTGTCCAGCGATCACCAAAACCTTCGCGCCGATGGTGAACGAATTCCAGTTGATGCGGGACTGTATGGCCGAAACGTTGCCACACCCACCAACCGAGACCTCATCAAACAAGGCCGTGATGAGGTCCGCGTGAGAAGCATTCGAGCGTGGACCATCCAACCGCGTCAGTGATGCGTTTGCTGCAACTCGACGCCTCAGACGGCCAACACATTTGTCGCCGGAATTCACCCAGCGAAATTTCAGAAGCATAAACGGCGTTGACACTCAACGCCCTGCATGGCAAGCCACTCAGACGGCCCGCCTTTGACTCAGCCCGCCATCCGTGTGATGCGGTTGTGCGGTGCAGCCAATTCTTCCGCGGTGGGCTGATAGCGAAACTGCATTAGGTAAGCGTCTTCTGTCGCGTCATCATAGAAATCACGCAAGACTGAGATCGCCTTGAAGCCCAACGACTTGAAGAACAACTGGGCTTCCAGGTTCGTTTCGCGAACTTCCAACATGATTCGATTGCGACGCTCTTGAGACAACTTGCCCAACAACTTTCGCATCATCGTGTTGCCGATGCCGCGACGGCGGTAGTCGCTGTGAACGGCAAAGTTCAGGATGTGCAATCGGTTTTTGTGCAGTTCATAAATCATGAAACCCGCCACACGCTCATCACATTCTGCCACCATGCCAATGCAGTTGCGTTGGCGGAGGCAGCGGATGAAATCATCCTCTGACCAAGCGAACTCAAAGCAGTTGGATTCGATTCCCAAGACATCCGGCATATCCCGTCGAATCATCCAACGAATATGAGCGGCTTGTCCGGTCAAACTTGGGCCAATTTTGTGCGTGTTTTCCACGTCGGACTCCCTTCCGGTTCTGTGAAGATCGCATCGCCGTCTGCGGGGGCCTTCCTGGCTCTCCGGCGATGGAGGGAAATTAGCAGAACCCTTTGACCGCACCAAGATGAAATTCCGAACCGAATTCCCCGGCTGAAATGGAAAACCAGGGGCTTTGCGAAGGCCCCGTGGCAATTTAGGCAACCTCTGTCCTACCTACGATATCACTCACCCAAGCCATCGGATTCCGGGTTATTCAGGTGCCACTCGATCTGACGCACCCGATCTTGTGATTGCTCGTCGAGTGTGCTGATCACGAAGGTCGGCGTGTCTTCATCGATGTGTTTCATAGATGGTTCATCGGATGATCGCGAGTTGTGTCAACGAGCGGGCGTTTCCATGCACAACAGGCATGGCGTTCCCTTGGCGGTTCAAGACTTGTCCGTCGGGCGTCACACGTACGTCACCGCGCCGGCGGTCATGAACACAAAAATTCCAACTTTCCGAGACTTCCACCCAGCGACTGGGATCGCTGTGGCAATAAAGGTTCATTGCCGTTTGGTCGCCCCAATCTGTTGTTCCAGCCAGCGACGTCTGACGCAAACGGACCGCCTCGGCAAAGTATCGGCGCATGGACTCAGCCGTGCCCGCACCGAAGCCGCTGTTCAGAAACGGATTGGACGCGAAAAGTTCGAATGCGCGCCGACGCTCAGATGGATTCTGGATCGTTCGCGTCCACCCTCGAATCGCATTGTTATGAGGAAAGCCCTGTGGTTAGCTCACGGACAGAATTTGATCGGGGTGCTGCTGCGTTTGCTGCCACAGCGAATCCAGTCGGCCTTGGAACAACACATCGCCCGCATCCCAGTAAGCCACCGGGGTCCTGGGGGCCAACAGAGAGACGATGTCGCGAAAATCACTCAATCGCCGCACGGGCGGAAGTTGACCGTTGTACGGTTGGCGAATGAAACGCACGTTTGCCAACCGCTGCAGACTTTGAATCTCACTGGGATACAAACCATATCCCACCACGATCACTTCCTGTGTATTTCCCGAAGCCCGCAGCGTTCTCAGAAAGACATCTTGAAAACGGCGCACATCACGACGATTGAACGCCACCAGAATCTTTGCCGTTTGGACCACCTCCGGATCCACGTAGGTCGGTGGAGGATTGGCGGTCACAGTGCTGGAATTCGCACAACGCCGAGCGGATTGACGGCGAGTCAGGTGCCAAGCTTTGGCGCCGCTTAGATAACCAATGCGTGCTCCGCTTCGTCGGATGTCTTCACATTGGCAGAGGCATTCGCACTTGGACGGCTCCCATCGAAACGCGTTTCGGCGTAGCACGGAACGACGGAACAAGGTTGCTCCCATCGAGACGTGACGCGAATCGCGATGAGGGGATGATTCCCCCAAGTAGTCGGCGGCGATCGCGCCGTAGTTGGATCTCGCGATCAAACCATGATGCAGCCGAGCGATGCAGTCTTTTGCAAGCACCACGTCATCGTCCAGGAACATCATGTGCTCGGAACGTGCACGACGAACCGCCTCGTTCCGGGCACGAACGATGGTTGCGATCCGACTCGCGTCCGTTCCGCTGGGCTGACCGATGATTCGGTGAACATTCAATCGAACGCCCACTTGCGACTCAACCGCATTGCGAACGGAATCCTGCAAAGGCTGGTCATCTCGTGTCAGCAGCGCAAGATCAATTGTTGGAATGAAATTCATCAATTGATCTCAGTGACAACCGGCGGTAACCCCAGACGGTTCCATGTTGTAATGGTTGACCGATCGATCCTCTGGCAACGGTGGATAGAACTCAGCGCTCTCTGCGGCCGTCATGCCGACTTCCATTTCCAGTAACGATTGAGCTTGCTCTCGAACGTAGAGAATCCCCTTCACCTTGCCTTGATTCATCAACGAGTAGGCTTTCTGAGCCAGCTTTTCGCCCTCAAACCACTCACCGTCTTCCAGGTCCACATGCGTGGTTGATTTGGGCACGAACAAACACTTCACGTCCATTGCGTAGAAACTTCGTTTGATCGTCAGTTTGGGCGACAACTGCTGGCTTGCCACCACAAACGCGGGATCCGCAACGGCGTCGCCTTTCTCGAATGAGATGGTTGCCAGCTCAGGGAATCGAGGCGGGATGCACACGGTTCCAGACAACGCGATGGCACGAACTTGCTCTGGACTTTTACTCACGATGCTTGCCTCGGATACATTGCTAACGGACGGTTCGTTCACCCCACGAAAAAGAAGCTATTCCTTTTTCACCCCGCACGCAAGTTTGCCAGTTGGGCGAGCGTCGCAGAAAGAACATCTTTCGAACTTCTTCTCCTGATTTTCACTTTGGCCAGACAGCATGCGTTTGTATCTATTGTCCGTTCTCGCCGGCACGATCCTCTCGGCGACCATCCCAAGCAACTTGGCCGCTCAGTCAGCCGACAATCCGGGCGTCATCTTGCTGCCGCAACCAGTCTACGAACAGATTCCAACGCGAGATGATTGGCCGTCAAACGATGCGGCCATCCCGCACTCCGAGAATCCCGGCACAATCGCACTGCCCGAGAGATCGGTTCCGCCGAGCCTCCCCTCAGGAAGTGCTTTGCCTTCTGACATCCCACAAATGAACGCCGCCTACAGCATGGCCCCCGGGATTGACCAGCGCTGGGGCTCAGATGACTCAATGGAGTTGCCAGACCGAGTCGATCTGCAGGGATACTTGCCCATCCCCGGGAAACAATCTCAAAACGATTGCGTCGCATGGGCGGTCGCGTACTCGACCTACACTTGCCAAATCAGCCAAGAACGCCGGCGAAAACCAACTTTCGCGAGTGATCACTTCAGCCCCGAGTACGTCTACGATCAGATCTCCAGCAATGGAGAAGGGGTGACCGTTCTGCGAGCGATTGAGTTTTTGAAACTCAACGGCTGTGCCTCCCGCGCAAACGTGGATCACGCAAATGGAGATGCTTTGCCAAACGCGGCGGTGGAGGCGAGCACGTTCAAACTGCTCGAAAACACTCGTGCTCGCAATCTCGATGAGATCAAACTGTATTTACACGAAGGTTTTCCAGTCATCCTAATTGTGCGAATGGAAACGGACTTCCGAGATGATGCGAGCGATGGTTCCCCATACCAGTGGACAACAGATCCATCCGCGGATGCGAACTACCACGCTGTCACCGCGGTCGGTTACGACGACCAAAAGAGAGCACTTCGATTGATGAATTCCTGGGGCACACAGTGGAAAGACCAGGGGTTCTGTTGGGCATCCTATAACAACTTTGATTCGATCGATGTCAGCCGCTGGTGCGCGGAAGCTCACGTGTTGCGAATCAAGGATCACGCACCCTACGAAGCTTGGATGGTCAGAACCGATGCGGATGGTCCCGTGAACCCGTTCGCTCCACCACCGCCCGTTGTCCGCCGACGTTTCTTGCTGAAGAACGACCGGAAAGTCTACGAGAATGGGCAGCCCATCTCGCCCTCGTCATGGCAAGTGGACGATTTGGTTTGCAATCGCAAGCACCTGTTTCTGCTAGCTCGCGACCAAACCGTTTACCAAATGAAAGATGACCTCTCAGGCGTCAGTTGGTTGCACCTCAGCCACGCCCCTTTGACGGGAAAGAAGGTCTGCATGCTGGCCGCCGCCGACTCGCATCCGCTTCATGCTTTGACCGAGGACCAACAGCTCTACCAGTATGACCCCAACTCCGCGAATTGGTCCGTCGTTGGATTGCCGCACAGCGGCAGCAAGCCGACAGATCTGCGAACCGTCCACCAGAAACTCCGAGTGATTACCAACGAAGGAACCGTGTACCAACGGACGGCCGACGGCCAATGGAGCACGTTGACTCAGCCCAATCCTTGACCATTGGAATCGCGAGCCATCGCCAACCAGACGATGTCTGGCCACTCATTCCGCCCCACGTTCTTCCACCACCTTCACAGTGCGTGCCACACGAAAACCGAGGTACGGATGATACGTGTACAGTTTCTCTTCCTCTCGCTTGGCGGAACGCATGGTCGTGGGGATGTAGAAAACAGCACTGCCTCGTGCGACCCGGTACGTCGATTGGTTGTCAATCAATCCAGTCGCCGTGTCGACGATCATTTTCTTGTTCTCCCGGCGTGAGACATCGTGCGTTTCGCACCACTCCATGACATTGCCGAGCGTGTCGAATAAACCAAACGGGTTGGGCATCAATTGCTTGACCGGACGAAACAAAACTCGAGAATTTTGGGCGGAGCCTTCCGTTGTCCAGGCGTACTGAGGCAACAATTCGGGAGCGTACCCGTAAGAACGAGGCGTGTGCGTGCGCCCTCGGCAAGCATATTCCCATTCCGCCTCAGTCGGCAGTCGGTAACCAGTGCGTTCCAGGAAATTCTTGGGACGTTTGATTCCTTCCGGCGACTGGTAATCACGCTCGATTTCAGGAATGGATGGATAACACATCTGCGATGGAGGAATGCCCTCCTGTTCACTCAGCCAACGACAATACTTGATCGCATTGAACCACCCCACGGAAGTCATCGGACAATCCGGGTGAAGCGCGTACTGGGTCGCATAACTCGCGTCGGGATCAAAGCGTTGGTATTGCTCCAAAGTCACTTCGGCATCCGAGATCGCGAATGTCCGCGGGATTTTGGTGCGAATCGGAATCTCCAACGAGTGATCACGAAAAGACTCGTGCCCCGGTGATCCCATCACAAAATCGACTGGTCCCGCGATGGTCACCATCGTCTGCCCCTGCCCATTTCGCTCCCAAACGGGAGCGAGTTCCTCAGAGCCTCGGCCATCCGACTCACTTTCAGAGTTTTCCAACGCCAGAATTGGTCGTTGGGCCTGGTCAATCCGCTTCACAACATCCTTCCACTTCCACTTGTTGGCGAGGTAGCGACAAATGGAATGGATGGAAGCATGAGGATGCTCGACTCCCAAACGATTCACCGAGGCTTTCAATTCCCGAAGCTCATCAGCAGGCAATTGCTCCGGACGGTAGTGCGCCAGTGCTGCGAACAAGGCAGACTGGCGTGACTCATTGTCTTCCATCTCCAACCGGTCAAGCAAAATCGAGGCTGGAACGCTGAGCGACGCCATCCGATCGATCAAGAACGATCGCAACCGAGGATCAGGCAAGTTCTCCAAGGATTCCCAAAGATGTTCCGTGGATCCCAGACGGGCCAACGCAATGATCGCGTTTGCTTGCCGACTGGCAACATGGTCTTTTTGTTCATCGCTCACAACGGAACGAATCCAAACCGACGCTGCAATGATTTCGTCGTCTTCCACCAACGACAGGCTGCCCAGCCGATATCCCTCCGCGGCCAATTGACTGGCCTCTTTCAAGTGATCTGCGATAGGCAGTCGCTGCAGTGTCGTTGACTCATACGCTCCGCCATTTCTCCAAACGGCGGAATAGCTCACGGCGTCTTCGTCGAACTCACCCGGAGGATTCAAACGGATGTCCGTTTGACATTTCCCCAGCACCACCCGCGATTGAAAACTGAAAGGACTTTCATTCCAGGTGTCTTCCGTGATCGGCGGTGAAACCAACCGATAGCGGACCGAACTGTAGCGATCACTCCCGCTCGGATGCCGGCGTTTTAAGTTCGTTTTGGGCACAAACCCACTGTGCAACAGCGGTTCCCAGCCTTTCGATTGGTGCTCTGATTCGGTCAGGCCCAAGTAGATTTTAGCATCGATGACTCCCTCCGGGCATTCAGTCCACAGCACACCGTAGGTCTGCAATGCCTGCGTTGGTTCTTCGCCCACCAATTCAGTAGGAATCGCGGTGACGTCGCAGGGATAGAACCCATCGTCACGCATTGTTTGTTGAACGTCCCCCACAGATTCGCGTGTCACATCAGGAGTGAACCGCCAATCCAGTTCATCGCGTTTAAAAGCGGATGCGACGTATGCTTCCGTCCCAGAGGCATAAACTCGCACGCACTCGGGACGATACCCGAAAGAATGCATCGCTCGCGCGAACGATTCAAATCTTGACAGCGGGCAGCGTTGGATCATCGCGAAGGACTCTTCGGCGAAACCCAGCATCCCAACGATTTCATTCTTCCATTCCGCATTGAGATCGGGGAGCAATTCGATGCTCGCGGTGTCCGCCCAACTGGGCATCGCTTCGCGTTTCAGTTCTTCACTAAGGAACTGCGAAACGGAACCAGGGTCCGTTTCCGCGACCGACAACAACAGCTCGAATTGATCCTTGTCTGCGACAACTAACAAATCCTTCAGAATCGGATCGGATGGCTGAAGGCAATGCGATATCAAAAACGCTGCGTTCAAACACACATCATCTTCCTCCCCATAGGGATTTCCATCGGAGGCTGGAACGAAATACTCGGCGGCGGGTTCAATGATGTGTTCTGCAATGCGAGTGAAACCCGGCGTGGACTCGATGACTCGCGTTGGATTTTGGTTCACAATCGCTTCGACCAATCGTGGCGAGTGACTCGTCCACTCGGGGTTATTGGGATCGAGTTGTGCGAGCACCCAAGCCAGGCGAAGTCGTTGGTCTTCATCCAACTCATCGGATTGGAACCGCGCCCACAAAAGTTCGGTCGCGGGCTCCAATTGCAAACGAAGCCTTTCTGCGATCACCCCCAGTGCGTCATGGTTGGCATCTGGAATGGCATCCACCAATGACTCAATTTGGCTTGGGTCCTGGTCAACCAAAGCCAACCTAGCTGCCAATACTTCCCGGTCCGTTTTGCCCGGATCGTTCAAAACGGATTGCAAACGAGGTTTGGCCTCCTCGCGAAATGGCTGCATGGTTTTGATCACTTCGGGCACCATTGCGACATCAGCGGCTAGCAAGCGGGATACCGCCGAATCCATTTCCTGCATCGCCATCCGGTGTGCGATGTTCCGATTGATCGCAGCAACGACGAGCCCAAACACAACGAGCAGGACAGCCGCCGTGGCCCATCGCGCCCCATGGAATCGAGCCGAAGCCGACATCAGCTTGGCCTGATCATCGGTGCGTTGAGCAGATTCCGTCAGCAAGAGAAAACGCAGGTACTCCAAACCGCTCGGCAAAAACCGATTTTCGCGGTTGTGTTTCCAATACTCGGCCAACTCATTCAGTCTCAATCGGGCTCGCCCACGAACGCTTTGCCGATCGCTCTGAGTCAACCAATCACGGATGGGCTCGACCAAAAAATCGTGCGTCAACTGGTAGCTACGCTGTGACAATCCGGAATTCACACCATCCACTGCTGCGGTAGGCGTGATCAACCGAAGTTCTCCATCGAGAGCTTCGATCAATTCACCAAACGTCGCATCGTCCAAACCGGAGACCAACTGCAAGCGTCCCCAGTCCTTCAGTTGCCCCTTGATGTTGGTGCCTCGTTCGGGCAACAACTCTGCCAAGACCGCTTTCGCCGGATCGCGTAGCCTGCGGTGATGAGGAGAGGCATTGGAATCTTCAAACGTGGACTGCAGGTAAACCATGTCGACGCCTTGAGCGCCGCCAAACTCTGCCAGCGTCTTCAAATTCCAAGAGCGGCTTCTCAGCATCTGAGCCAGCACTGCCAAATGAATCGAAATCACGCGTCCGTTTTCCTGAACCGCATCAATGATGCGAGCAATGAACTTGGATTGTTCGCTGCTGATCTCTCCCAGATCTTCAGGCAGACATCCGTAAGCCCGACCAAACTCGGTCAAGACGTAGTTCGCGTGTTTGCGATCGAAGCGATCCACGGCGATGCAGTTCACATCTTGGACCAATCGCAGGTCCAATTCGTTGAAGAACTGAGTCGCCGGCATCCAAAAATCATCCCGGATCAACAACACACATTGCAGGTTCTTACCATCACACTGACGGATCGCATCGACCAAGACCTCGTCTTGCATCCTTGGGTGGACGTGCAACCATTGCTCGAATTGGTCCAAGATCACCAGAACCTTTTTGCCGCCGCTGACGCCATTCTTTCGAATCGATGCCATCGCGCCGATCAAGGTCGACTGAGTCGATGTGATCGAATCCATTTTTTGAAGTGCAGCTAGCAGTCGAGATTCAGTGTGCTGAGCATTGGCTTCCACCGAGACCACTTCCACCGAAGCATCAAGCAACGGCACCAAACCCGCCTGCATCAACGAAGACTTGCCTGAACCAGACGGACCGTAGATCAGCGCCACCCGAAACACATCGTCCATGTCTCGCGAATCGATTCGGATCTTCAGTTGCCGAAGCACTTCGGGAATCCCGCGAGCGTCACGTGCACCGGGAACCAGTTGCAAGAAGAAATCACGGTCGTGCTGATCGAACGCCCGCAGTCCCTTTGGGATCACACGTGGTTCCGCGAGGGACCGAGGCTTGCTCGATGAGTCGTCCGGTGCCGACAATGAGCTCGCAGTCGGAACGAACGTTGCCGACAATCCCACGCTGTAGTCGACCGTGCACTCTTCGTTTTGGTAAGCGTCGAGGTCGGCGGCCATCGCAGCGGCAGTGTCGTAGCGATCCGATACGCGCTGAGCCAAGGCTTTCAAGCAAATGCGTTCCAGTTCAACCGGCAATCGCGGATTGAATTGTCGAAGCGGTCTCGGTTCGGCCCGAACGATGTCCTGCAACAACTGTTGGTTGGAACCACCGCTGAAGGGACGTCGCCCCGTCAAGAGCTCGTACAGAACAATCCCGAGCGCAAAGATGTCGGCACGGCCGTCAACCAGGTGACCTTCCCCGCGAGCTTGCTCAGGACTCATGTAGGAGTAGGTTCCGATCAGCAATCCAGCTCGACTCGGGCGTGGTGCATCATCGCTCATCGCCAACCCGAAATCCGTCAACCAAGCTCGGTCTTGAGGGTCAATCAGAATGTTGCTTGGCTTGATGTCTCGGTGCACAACCCCGCTGGAATGAGCGTGATCGAGTGCTTCGGCGATGCAGCGAACCCAATTCAGACATTCTTCGATCGACGGCTTGGCCGCCTGCAAACGTTCGCGAAGATCCACTCCCTGGATGAATCGCGAAACAACGAAGAAGGGAAACTGGTCCGAATGGCCGACATCGTAAACCGGGACGATGTTGGGATGATCCAACTTCGCGACCATGCGGGCTTCCGTCGCCCACTGGAATTCATCGCTGACGTCTTGCAGTGATCGAAGCGGAATCTTGATCGCGACGTCACGATTCAGCGATTGGTCTTTCGCTTGAAAGACCGATCCGAAACCACCGCTGCCAATACGACGGATGACTCGATACCGCCCGATCCAATCTGGCGTTTCAATCGCAGCCACGTTCTTGCCGGACGCAATCGTTGCGTCCATCTGGGAGGTCCCGGATGGTCGCCTGTTGGTCCCCGACGGATTATCACTCGGCGGAATATCACTCGGCGGAGTACGACTGGGCGGAGTGTTGCTGGGAAGGTCCGAGTCGGAAGCCAAACCTTCGTCCTCTAAGGGGAATCCTGACAAACCAGTGGAAGACGTTCAGGAACGTCTCCCACAAGTGTCCAGCTTACCGCACATCAATTCGCGATGTGTGGCATCAATACCATCCTGTTTTCAATCGGTCGTCGCGTTTCAGATTGAAACGCGTGACGATGTCATTTCAATTCTCGTCCAGGAGTCTGTGACGAGGCTTCTATCAGTCCAATGACTTGAAGCGAATGTCTTTGAATTCGGCCCACATCGGTTTGCCAGCGTGGAGCTGCAAAGCCAATTTGCCATCGAGCAGCGTCAACTCAGGTTGTTCATCCGTGAAGTCCAGCACCAACTTCCCGTTCAAGAAGTGCTGAATGTGGTTCCCCTTTCCAATGATGACCACTTCATTCCAGTCATCCAACTTGAACAACTTTTGGAATTCAGCTTCGTCCATGAAGGTATCCAGGACTTGCTTCTTTCCGTCTTTCCAAACAGCTTTCTCGCCTACCAAGCAAATGCGACCGCGACGGCCCCCTTCGTCATAGATAAAACTGGAGATATTCGGGAATTTGTTCTCGTTGCGAAGTTCGTGCTGGTACCCACGCACAACCCACTTGTTGCGAGCCGATTTGTCGGTGATGTGCTTGGATCGGTACTGGATCCCCGAGTTGTTCGCTGCGTTGCAACGGAACGAGAGACGCACTTCGAAGTTCTTCGTGTTCCCGTCTTCCCAAATCAGAAACGTGTTTCCGTTGGCTTTGTTCTCGGGAGTGGTTTCGCCATGGATGACACCGTCGCGTACCGACCACAGTCGCTCGTCACCGCTCCAGCCGGTCAGGTCCTTGCCATTGAAGATCGAGGTCATGCCGCTTTCGGCAGGCAACGTTGAGGGCGAATCCGCTTGCACGGTGAGGACGTTGGCAAAAGCGACCGCGACGCAAAACGCGAACGAAGTCATTTTGGAGGGGGCCAGGGTATTTACGAAAAGCGATTTTCTCATGGAGGTGGGACCCGTTGGGGAAGGAGGGAGCGAGAGGCAAAGATCAAATTGATCGAGGGAGAGTATGGTTGAACGAAACGCCGTCGCCAACCATTGAGCCATTTCGCGGTTGAAATTCTTTCTGGCGGCGTTCCCTCTGCCGAGCACGAGGCTCCCCTCCGGCAAACCAAGACAGCGATGCGGCGACAGACGGTCACCAGAGCGTCCTCAACCGGGAAAAAACGTCATCGAACTGATTCGGATCAAAAAACTTCCGCCCGCACAGTTCGCCCAATCGCCTCAGCCAGATTGCCTTGAGCAGGGTTTGGCATATTCTAAGCGAATGTCTGGTCCTCGAATTGCTTCACGTGATTCGATTGGTCAAAGTGCCTACCAGGCGAACCACAGGTTCGACTCGCACGGTTGCGAGGCCTGAATGATCTTCACCGACGGCGGCTGAGGCGCGGCCAACCAAGGATTTCGATCCACGTGTCTGACTGATTCACGCGGCTCACGGTGAAGTGCCAACAAACAAGGAATGACGTGTATGTCCGATTCGATACCAATTCACGATGCGATCCTCTCTTCGCAGAATGCGACTCGCCCGGATCCCGTTGTCATCGCCAAGGATGCGATCGAGCCGACCGACACGCTTTACTGCGAAGACCTGACCGTCGGGCAGAATTGGCTGAGTCCTTGGCGGACCATCACGGCCGATGACGTGCGTGCCTTTTCGGAATTGACAGGTGACTTCGATCCGCTGCACGAGGAAGAGGAAAATGACGAAACCGCGATGCCCCTTTCGCCGTTTGGTCGCCCCGTTGCACATGGCCTGCTGGGGCTGAGTGTCCTGGCCGGGTTGTCAACGGAATTCCCACGTGCCGCGACGCTCGCGCTGGTATCCGTCAGCGAATGGAACTTCGAAAACCCAGTCTTCTTCGGGGAACGTGTTCGCGTGGTCACCTCCGTCGAATCATCCGAAGCCCACGGTCGTCGCGCCGCGAAAATCACTTGGCACCGCCAATTGGTCAGCGACGACGGCCGGACGTTGCAACAGGGTAAATTTGTGACCTTGGTGGCTTCCAACAAACGCTACCGTCGCCAACCTCGCTGACCTGAGTCGCCTGAGATTCGCTCAGGCATCGCCCAATTTTTCGGCCGCGAAACATGCCAACGTTGCAAGGGTCGCCGTTGGATTCCCAGTCGTCGGCTCGGGCAACACCGACGCATCGACAACCCGCAAGTTCTCGAGGCCCCGAACGCGAAAATGGGAATCGACGACACTTCCCAGCGCACACGTGCCCGCCGGGTGATACAGCGTTTGTGAGTAGCGGGCCATCGCCGCGGTGATCGCTTCCTCGGATTGTCGCTTGGCCCCGGGAATCATCTCGGATTGCAACTTTCGATCCACCCCAGACCGCTGGACCAATTCTCGGACCCAGCGGACTCCTTCAAGTAATTCGGTCCGATCGCGATCGTCATTCCAGTAGCCCGCGTCGATCACCGTCTCCTCTGCCGTCCAGGTCATCCGCCCTCGCGAACGCGGATGCGTCACGTTGACGCCGATCGTCATCGCGGATCGCCGTGTGTCGTTGGGGAACCGAAGGTAGTCGGTGGGAGTCACATGCAACTGCCAGCGATGAGCTTTGTCCAAACCACCACACTCGGCGATGTTGCACGCAATCGGGCCTCCGCCTGTGTGTTGCCACTGGGCCAACGCCATCATGTCAGGGTGCGAATCGGAAAACGCGGGACCATCGTGCGAATGAATGATGGGCATGATCAAGTGGTCATGCAGATTCCCGCCAATCTGCGGGTCGGTCAGTCCGCTGCGATGCAGCAACGTCGGTGACGCGATTGTGCCCAGTGACGAAATCACTCGCACACCGTCTGCAACCTGACTCGTCCGGCCATCGGCCCAATGGATCCCGGTCACCGTGTGATCGCTGAGTTCCAAAGAATGCACGTTCGCCCGGACGATGTGAATCAGTTTCGCCGCGACCGGATCGCTGTGCTGCAAATCGTTGATCGCATCCACCGCGGTCCACCGTCGTCCATTTCGGTTCAATCGTTCGTAAGCCCGGTAGCTTCCACTATCGTGTTCCGTGACCGCCTTCAAAAAAGCCTGACTGGTTGGGCTGAGCCACCGGGTTCGCTCTGGACGAATGATCTGGCAAGCGCGAGCGAATGCCCGGCGAAGTCGTTGCTGCGCATCCGCCAATGAGTCATCCTTCGGCGGTTGTTCCGGCACGAGAGATTTCGCTAGCAACCGGAAATCGCCCGAAGTCGGTGGGAACCAGATCATGGAATTGATCCGACCGCTGCCTCCCAACCCTTTCCCGCGTGGCCATGCGATTGCTCTCTTCGCCAACGCTTCGGCGGGCTGCGTTCGGAATTGATAGTCCGCTTCGCTACCGATCAGGCGAAGCCAACGAGCGGGACGTTGTTGATCTGATGCGGAGACTTCGCCACACGGCGATTCGACCACCCAAATGGAAGGTGCGTCGGCACCGAATCGAACGGCAAACTTGCGTGCCAACTCATGAGCCAAAAGCAGGCCACACAAACCACCACCAAGGATCACCACTCCATCCGAAAATTGATCGGGACAGTCGGTCCCGTTTGAAGCGGGATTCGAACTTGGAAAGAGTGACTGAGAAGCGTTCACGTTGAGTTGGTTGGTTGTGGGCCGAATCGAATGTCAGTGAACACGAAACGGTCACTCCGCGGGAGCTTGCCATCCATCGGGCAAAATTCCCTGGGCGACTTCATCGTCCCACTCATTCATCAACGGCCAATCTTCTGCGAGCGTTCCAAAGTCAGCCATGTGCAGGTAACCACTGACACGTTCGATGACTCGGTCCAACATCGCGTTGTCCTTGGCGAAGATCGGACCGTGACTAGGAGCCAACCACTTCACATCACTTTCGCGAATGCGGGTCAGAGATTGAACGAAGGATCGAATGTCGCTGCCGTGGTGAGCGTCGATCGCACCGATGCATCCGTCTCGATAGAGGTTGTCACCGGACAACAACACATCGTCGATTCGGAACGCCAGTTGGCTGTCGGTGTGGCCGGGCGTGTGCCAGACTTCGATTTGTTTTGACCCAACGGTGAGGATGTCTCCGTCGTTGATTTGATTTTCGATCTCGACGGGAGGCATCGCCATCTTCAAATCCTGCGCTTCGATGACCGCCAAGGTTTTCAGCGTGTCGCCGGTCGTCAGAGGCTCCACCGCGTTGGGATGCGCCGAGATGGTTGTCTTCAGAATTTGCTTGGCCTTGGCCAGCCCCTGAATGTGGTCCACATCCGCGTGCGTGGCGACGAGGGTTTTGCACCGCGAAAGCGGGAAATCCAAACCACGAATGATTTCGATGAAGTCATCGACGGTTTCTTCATACCCAATGTCAATCAGAATCCACTCATTCGAATCGTGGACCAAATAGACGTTGCACCCAAGCACTTCTCCAGCTTGAAAGTTCAACTCGATCACGCCGGGAAACAGTGGTTTTCTTGCGAGCATATTGGGTTGCGAAAAGACGGAGGCTGACGGAGAAAAGCAGTCGCCGAGGCGGACTCCGGAGCAAATGTTGTAGGCTGCGTTGGGAACTTTGTCACTGCCCATCTCTCACCCGCAATCCGTTCCCGTCACCTTGCGTGCCCTCCGCGACCAGCGACACTGGTGCGACTCCTTTGGCGACATCCACAACCGAGGGGCAGCGGCACAAAACAAATGCTCGCGGCAGCGGTGACGGCCGCACCCGAAACTTCCGGATCGAGGACCATGCTTCACGCCATCGTTTTTGTCTGTGCCTTGTTGATCCTTGGAGTCGGGTTGCGTCAACAAGTCGCATGGTTTCGCCAGGGATTGATCCCGGCGTCCTTGATCGCTGGATTCATCGGGCTGGGCATCGTTCAATATTTCCGTTGGAACGAACACGACACGCTGGAACCGATCGTGTCCGCTCTCGGACCCTGGCCCTCGACGTTGATCGCCGTTGTTTTTGCCGCCATGTTGCTGGGCAAAAGCGAAAAGGAATCGTCATCGGCCAGCGGGCACTTGGTCCGCGATGTCATGCAACAAGGCCTGATGGTTTGGATCATCGTGCTGGGCCAAACCGTCGTCGGACTGTGGGTCACTTGGTGGTGGATCGGGCCGCAGTTTGATCTGCCATCCTCGGCAGGAATGTTGATCGAAACCGGTTTTGCTGGCGGGCATGGAACCGCGGCGGCGATGGGCGACGTGTTCAAACATTCCTCCATCGGCTGGGAGGAAGGATTCGACTTGGGCGTCATGATGGCGACCGGCGGATTGGTTTACGGCCTGGTCTCGGGAATCCTTTGGATCCAATTCGCGATTCGGCTGAACTGGATTCAGATTGACAAATCACCCGACGATTCAACGCCCCATCCGGCAACCCCGGCAACCACCGAGCCAGCCCCGCCATCCCAAGCGGGCTCGTTGGGCCGATCCCGAATTGACGGGAGTGTGCTGGACCCGCTGCTACTGCAAATCATCTGGTTGGCTCTGGCAATGGGAATTGGCGTCGCGATGCAGAGCGGTGTTGGCTGGGTCGCCGACGCAATCGGCACGAACTCCGTTGCTGAATCCGCCGAACCAACCACAGTCGACACTGGTGGTATCGTCGGTGAGCGTGAAGCCCCGGACGCCGGCGAGTCTCAACTGCGATCGCGATTGACTCCCGCCAGCATCGTTGGGTCTTTTCCGCTGTTCATTTACACGCTGTTTGGCGGTGCGATCGTGCGAATGCTGCTGCGAGCGATCGGCCAGGTTCGCTTGATCGACGAACAAACCATCCATCGGATTTCCGGAACATCCATGGACTTGCTGGTCGTTGCGGCGGTGACGACGCTGAATTTGGCAGCCGTGGCGTCTTTGTGGGTGCCTTTGACCATTCTTCTTGTGGCCGGATCGATCTGGTCGACGTTTTGCTTGTTGTTTTTGTCTCGAAGGATTTTGCCGCCCGAGAATTGGTTCTCGCTGGGTTTGATCAATTTTGGAATGTCAACTGGCACCACAGCGACTGGGTTTGTATTGCTACGGGTCGTCGACCCGGAATTGAAGTCCGGTGCGGCAGAGGACTACGCGTTGGCGGCCCCCTTGTCAGCACCGTTCATTGGCGGTGGCATGATCACCGTTGCGATGCCTTTGGTCGTGCTTTCGCGAGTATCGATCGCTTGGCCAGCCTTGATCCTTGCGACCTTGCTGGTGGTACTGATCGTCCTGGGTGCCCGATCGAGACGATCCCATTGACCCGTCGAAACCGCCCTTCACCCCGCCCGAATGGCGGCGGGTTTGGCAAACCAGGTAGTTCAGCGAATTGCGTTATTGCCTGGCATCGGTAGACTGTAGTTTCCTCGCCCCAGCGATCACCTCCTAGCAGATTTCATGGCTGAATTGAATCACGAATGCGGCGTTGCCGCGATCTACCATCTTTCTGGTCGCGGGCGCAGCCCCGTGTGCACGGACGACGGACCGCGACAAATTTCGCGTCTGTTGCCCCGCATGTTGCTCGACATCCAAAATCGAGGGCAGCTTGCCGCCGGGATGTCCACCTTCGACCCGGATCGTCCCGCGCTGTTGAAAACCCGGCGGGACGTTGGGACGGTGACGGAGGTCTTCCGGCTGAATCACCGGGCGAAAGCCGAATCGCTGATGAAATCATTGGCCGGGCGAGCCGCGATTGGACACGTTCGCTACGCCACCTGCGGTGCCGATGACCGGAACTACGCTCAACCGTTCGAACGTCGGCACATCCACAAACGCAAATGGTTCAGTTTCTGCTTCAACGGCCAACTGGCCAATTACACGCTGCTGAAGCAACGACTGCTCGCCGATGGCGACCACCACCTGGCGCTCGACACCGACACGGAAATCATTCTGCACGAGATCGCTCGCTTGCTTTCTCAATCGCAGGAACGAGTCGACTGGATCGATGTGCTGAAAGAAGTCACGGCCGGATTCGACGGTGCCTACTCCATGGCATTGTTGACTGCCGAAGGCGAAATGCTGGTCGCTCGCGATCCGCAGGGCATCAAACCGATGTGCTACATCCATGAAGGCCCCCTGTTCGCTTGTGCCAGTGAAAGCGTCGCACTTTTGAACCTGGGTTTCGAACCCGATCAAATTCAATCGTTGCCACCAGGCCACGCGATTTTGATCGATCCCGAAGAAGGTTTCCGAATGGAACGATTCGCGGAACCGGAAACCCCGAAACATTGCTTCTTTGAATGGATCTACTTCGCGAACGTCGCCAGCACGCTGGACGATCGCAGCGTCTACCTTTCGCGCACCAACCTAGGGCGCGAACTGGCCACCGCAGAGCGGGAGTTTGGACGCGTGGATTTGGACGATCCAGACACGATCATCGTTCCGGTTCCCGATACCAGCAAAGCCGCCGCGGACTCGATGGCTTACGAGTTGTCGATCCCTTGCCGCGAAGGTTTGATCCGCAACCGATACGCGGGACGAACCTTCATCGAAGGTGGACGAGCACGAAAAGCCAAGGCAGCCGCCAAGTACACGCCTCTCCGCGAAGTCTTGCAGGGCAAGCGAGTCATCTTGGTCGAGGATTCGATCGTTCGAAGCACGACCATGAACGCGCTGCTCGACCGAATCCGTGACGTTGGCGGTGCCAAAGAAATCCATGTTCGTGTGGCGTGCCCGCCGATCGTTGCTCCGTGCTTCTACGGCATCGACATGAGCACAATCGATCAATTGATCGCGCCAAAGTACTTTTCGTTGACCGGCGAACTGGACGAAGAATCTCAGCAACGCATGGCAGACGATCTCGGTGCCGACTCACTGCAATACCTGCCGGTGTCGGCGATCGCACGGGCGATCAACTTGCCCGAGGACCACCTCTGCCAAGCCTGCGTGACGGGCAAGTATCCGACCCCGATCGGCCAACACTTGTACCAGATCGCCTGCGACAATCGTGGGACTCGCGTTAACAATCAACGCACCTACGAACAACTCGCCGCCGCCGTTGCCAGCGAGTGATTCGCAGCGGCGTTCCAACAACGGGTAAATCCACCAACCGCCTGCGAAGCCTTCAGCTTTCGGGATTCATCTCGATCTGGCGCGTGAGGGCTTCGTTGGAACCGGAAGCGGAGCTTGCCCGCACGGCGGATTGCTTGCCGCTGGAAGTTCGCTTTCCGGTCTTCGAGTTTCCATCGTCATTACCTGAAGGACTTCCCAGGCCGCTTTCCAATAAATGCTGGGTGATCTTCTTTGCGTGAACGTGGCAGTTCTCCAGGAAGACTTGGTACTTGCTGCTTTGTGTTCCACCAACCGCAGTTCCCGCGACATAAATGCCAGGCAGCTTGGTTTCCATGGTGGCTTCGTCGTAAACGGGCTTTTTGCCAGGGTCTTCCATTGGAATCCCGAGCTGCTTGAAAAGCGTTTTGTCTTGGTCGTAACCGATCAACGTCAGCACATCGTCGAAACGCATGTGCAACGTGTGATGACGACCATCGGGCAAAGTCTGCTCTAGATCGACTCGTTCAGGAGTGATTCCGGTAACGCGACTTTGGAACAACGCCTCCACTGCTTTGCTGCGAATCAACCCCTCTATCTCAGGACGCAACCAGTACTTGATGCTGGTCGTTGGCAACTCCTCTCGGTGATAGCTCAACGTCACCTTTGCACCGACGCGGTGCAAACGAATCGCCGCTTCGACCGCGCTGTTGCGTCCCCCCACGATCAACACTCGACGACCGTGGTAATGGTGCGTCTCTCGCAAGTATCCATCCACGTGCGGAAGTGTCTCGCCAGGAACATTCAATCGATTGGGGTGATCCGTTCCGCCGATCGCCAAGACCACCGCCGACGCTTCAATCCACTTCGAACGCACCTGCACCTGCCAACGACGAGGCTGGTCGGGACGCGCCTCGATCTTGTCAACTTTTGAAAACGTTTGCACCGGAACGCCAAACTGGTCGACCACGCATCGCAAGTAGTTCAGATACTCTTCGCGACTGGCTTTGGATTGATCGACGGTATTCAGTGGCACACCCGCAATCGCGATTCGATCGTTGCTGCTGAACCAACGCGTTTGGGGTGCCCACCACGAAATGGTATGCCCGAGCGGACCAGCCTCGAACACAATCGCGTCGATGCCGTATTGTCGCAACTCAATCGCGGTTTCGATCCCAATGGGCCCGCCACCGACCACCACCACATCGCAAACGCGATTGGGTTCATGAGGTGCTGCGTCACTGGATTCGGTTGGTTTCACGAGACTGCCGGCAATGAAATTTTGAAAGGGAATGCAAATTCACGATACTGATCCGCAAGGACAGCACGTCTTTGAATCAGCCATGAATGCGGGAACGAGACATTGTGATGGATTGGCAAGAAGACCCCCTGCGGCCAATCAGCGATGATCAAACCCGCTATATTCTACCAAAATTCGGGACCGGTTCGAATCGCGAAACCGTCCCCTGTTCACTTCTGCCGTCGGCCCCCTACGAGTGTGAATCACATGATGCAGCTTGGTTTCGTCAGCGCCATCTTGCCCGAGTACGACTTAGAACAAGTGTTCGCGGTGGCCAGTCAGTGTGGCTACGAATGCGTGGAAGTGATGTGCTGGCCCCCAGGGAAAGCCGAACGTCGGTACGCAGGAACAACCCACATCGATGTCACCGAACTATCGGACGAACGGATTGATGAAATCCAATCGCTCTGCCGACAGTACGACGTCGCGATCAGTTCGCTCGGCTACTACCCCAACCCTCTTTCACCAGACGAAGACGAATCCAGGCTCGCGGCGGAGCACCTGATTCAGTTGATCCAGGCCTCTTCCAAACTCGGGATCGGCCGCGTCACCACCTTCGTGGGTCGTGACTGGACCAAGACGGTGGACGCAAACTGGCCCCGATTTGAATCGGTCTGGGGTCCGATCATTGAAGCAGCCGACCAAGCCGATGTGCGGATCGGAATCGAAAACTGCCCCATGCTGTTCACCGACGACGAATGGCCGGGCGGCAAGAACTTGGCGACCAGCCCCGCGATTTGGCGGCGGATGTTTGAGACATTTCCCAGCGAACACTTTGGTCTGAACTACGACCCATCCCACCCCGTGTTCATGCACATGGACTACCTGACACCGATGCGAGCGTTTGCAGATCGCTTGGTGCACATCCACGCGAAAGACGTCCGGGTCGATCAGGCGATGTTGGATCAAGTCGGCGTATTCGCCAACCCGAACGAATGGCACACGCCTAAACTCCCTGGACTGGGACAAGTCGATTGGGGCCAATTCTTTTCGATCCTGACCGATACAGGGTACAGCGGCCCCGTGTGCGTGGAAGTCGAAGACCGAGCCTACGAAGGATCGATCGAAAACCGAATCCGAGCTCTAAAACAAAGCCACGACTACCTCCGAATGTTCCTGCCAAGGATGTAACGCATCTCCCCGGATGGTGCCGGCGCAGGAGATGCCGCCTCGTTGACGCAATGGTTGAAACGAACTCGGTTGGGGTGAGGCTTGGCGGCTGAACGCTGCCCGACGGAACAGTTGAGGACAACTGTTCTACTCTCGCGCGCATCACCTCCACGCATCGCCACGTATGGGGCCGGCATCCTTCGCTCGGGGTGGGAGCCCCGAGAACGATCGCGAAGAACAAACGGTCGCCCTGGAAGGGGACGACGTGAGGAGATGCCGCCTCGTTGATGCCTTGTGACGCAATGGTTGAAACGACCTCGGGTGGGGTGAGGCTTGGCGGCTGAACGCTGCCCGACGGAACAGTTGAGGACAACTGTTCTACTCTCGTGCGCATCACTTCCACGAATGCCCTGGACTCAATGCCCTGGACTCAGTGAGCTTCGAGCGTTTCCCAGCGTTCGTAAGACTGGGCGAGTTCCTCTTCCTTCGCTTTCAATTCCTCGCTCTTCTTGGCAATCACATCCCCGCCGGACTGGTAAAACTCCGGCGCCGCCATCTCTTCGTGGATCGTCGCGATCTCCGCCTCAAGCTTTTCAATCTTTCCTGGCAATTGCTTCAATTCGCGTTGCTCGTTGTAAGAAAGCTTGGCCGGTTTCGCTGCCGACTTCTCCGAATCTCCATTGCTCGAAGGTGGCTTGGAAGTCGATTTCTTGCCGCTGGTTTTGGTGGTGCCTTGTTCCGCTCTCCGCCGTTTGGCCACCGCCTCCCATTCGTCGTACCCGCCCACGTATTCGTTGACGATCCCGGGATCCGAATCATCGTCGAACACCAACGTGCTCGTCACAACGTTGTTCAAAAACGTCCGGTCGTGACTGACCATCAACAGCGGTCCGTCGAAGCCCACCAATTGCTCTTCCAGCAGTTCCAACGTCTCTGCATCGAGGTCATTCGTCGGTTCGTCCAGCACGATGACGTTGGCTGGCTGGGTCATCAATTTGGCGAGCAGCGCGCGGTTGCGTTCACCACCGGAGAGAAACTTGACCTGCGTTCGTGCTCGCTCGGGCGTGAACAAGTAATCCTGCAGATACCCCATGATGTGTTTGGTCGCATTGCCAACCTGAATCTTGTCACTGCCCTCGCCGACGTTCTCTTGGACCGTGAGTTCTGGATCCAATGAATCGCGCAACTGGTCGAAGTAAGCGATCTTCAGGTTCGTTCCCAATTTCACCGAACCCGATGTTGGTTCCAGTTTGCCCAGGATCAACTTCAACAAAGTCGACTTGCCAGCCCCGTTGGGGCCGATGATTCCGATCTTGTCCCCACGCATGATCAGCGACGTGAAATCGCGAATGATCACTCGATCGGTTCCTGGGTAGGCGAACGAAACGTTCTCCATTTTTGTGATCAAAGCCCCGCCGCGTTCTGCCACCTGCAGATTCAATTTGGCTTTGCCCTCGACGGTGCGGCGTTGATTGGCTTCGTTCCGCATTGCTTTCAGGGCACGAACACGGCCTTCATTCCGCGTTCGCCGAGCCTTGATGCCTTGCCGGATCCACACCTCTTCTTCGGCCAAGCGTTTGTCGAACAAAGCGTTCTGCTTCTCTTCGGCATCCAATGCCGCGGCTTTACGTTTGAGAAACGTTTGGTAGTCACATGTCCAATCGAACAGGCGTCCGCGATCGATTTCCCAGATCCGGTTGGCGAGTGATTGCAGAAACGATCGATCGTGCGTGATGAACATCAACGTGCCCGACCAACGACTTAAAAAATCTTCCAACCACAAGATCGACTGAATGTCCAAGTGGTTCGTCGGTTCGTCGAGCAGCAGCATGTCGGGTTCGCTGGCAATGGCTCGGGCCAGCAACACGCGACGTCGCATCCCACTGGAAAGACTCTCGAATTCGGTCTGCGGATCAAGGTTCATTCGCGAGAGCGTTTCCTCGATCTTTTGTTCGATCTCCCAAGGTTCCCACGTGGCGTGATCCGTCGGACCGAGAGCCGTTCCCAACCCAGCCGTCGTCCCCATTTCCGAGAACTGTTCGGCAGGCAACGTCATGATGTCTTGGACGGTTCCCTTCACGTTTTGAGGAACGTCCTGAGTCAGCCGTGCCAATCGCACGTTGGAATCCAAAATCACTTGCCCGTTGTCCGGCGTGACGTCGCCGGACAGCATCTTCAACAAAGTGGTTTTTCCGGCCCCGTTGCGACCGAGCAAGCCGATGCGTTGCCCGCGTTCGATGCGTGCCGAGACTCCGTCCAGCAAAGCTGGTCCGCGAAAACCGATGGTCAAATCATCCAGTGAAATCATGCTGTCGCGGTGCTTTCGGAAACGTCGTTGGTGGAATCGTCCATGGACTCTCGGAACAGGTCAGCGATCACATCTTCGAGCGGTGGGTCTTCCACGACCACATCCTCGATCACATGGTCTCGCAAGGTCTCAGCCAACAATCGCGGCACGTCCGCACGTGGCACTTTGTAAGTCAGCTTGGGCCAATTTTCGTCCACGACATCCCCGAGCCGTTCGGGACGCGTGAGATTTTCAGAAGCCGCGAATTGCAACGTGACCAATTTGTAGCCGCTGAATTTGTCAACGATCCCAGACAAAGAACCGTCGTACTGAATCGTGCCTTGCGCAATCACCACCACACGCTTGCAAAGTGCGGCGACGTCCTTCATGTAGTGGCTGGTCAGCAGAATCGTGATCTTGCGTTTCTCTTGATAGTACCGAAGGAACTGCTGGATGTTGTGCTGAGCGATCACGTCCAACCCGATGGTCGGCTCGTCGAGAAACAACACCTCGGGATTGTGCAACAACGCCGCGATCAATTCCATTTTCATTCTTTCGCCGAGCGAAAGCTCGCGAACGGGTTGATCGAGCAAACGCGTCACGTCCAATAGATCGCTGATCTCGTCCAACCGCGTCTTGAATTCGTTATCTGGAATCCCGTAGATGTGCTGGTGCAAACGGTACGATTCGCGGGCGGGCAAATCCCACCACAGTTGGTTCTTTTGCCCCATCACCAACGCGAACCGGCGACGGTATCCATCTTCGCGCTCCCAAGGCACGTACCCCATCACGCTAGCGGTGCCAGAGGTTGGCTGAATGACCCCACTGAGCAACTTCAGCGTCGTCGTCTTTCCGGCTCCATTGGGACCGAGAAAAGCAACAAATTCACCCTGATCGACTTCCAAATCGATCCCGCGAACGGCGGTGACCTCGCGAAATTCGCGACGAAACAGGCCGCGAATACTGCCGCCGATCCCCTCGCGTTTCTGATAAACGCGGTAGTTCTTCGTCAAATCGCGAACTTCAATGATCGACATGGGTTGGACTTGCAGGAAGACGTGCGATTTCGGTCGTAAAAACGAGCCATTGTAAGGACAGTTCCAAATCTCGCGAGGCGGCACCCACCCTGATCGCCCATTCAATCCCAAACCATCTCAATTCGTGACGTCTTGCTGGCCAAGCGTTCGAACAGCTCGCTGGCAACCTCTTGAGACAGCATCGGCAGCCGATATGTGTGATCGGCCGGGCCCGCTGCGGCGGTATCAATCCGCAGTGTTTGCATCCTCCACCGACGGTCAAAAGGACTTTCCGAACAACTCACCGATTGAATCCGGTCGTAGAAGGTGCAACTGACCTTTCGGTTCCAAAATCCCTCGCGAATGACGACTCCCTCGCCCGATGGCAATTCCGCGAATCCAAAATGGTGATGCCTGCGATGCGAAACCCAAATGTTCCATGGAATCAACACCAGTGCAGCCAACAATCCGAAGGCCAAGGAATACAGGGAATCCGAAACAAGGAAAGCCGCTCCAGCCACAAGAAGACTGATGCCCTGGGCTCGCAACATGGACTTTTTCCGCATCCGCCTGCGTGCCCGATCGTCCAGAGACTGCCACGTCAACGCGGATTCGGACCAATCCAACCCCGGGCGAAGATGCTCGATCAATTCATCCAAACGGGATTCGGGAATGATCGGGACGAACCAACGACGCGTGACTGTCGTCGCGGCGTCTTCGTTTTGCTTGCCAGCGCCACCGGCGGTTTCGATTCGAATCGACGCCAGCTTCATCCAGCGTTGCAGCGGTGTGCGATGAATGCTGATCCACTGAATACGGCGTCGCGGTACCGTGGCCGAGACCCGCGTGAGCAAACCACATGAGAGCTGCAAGTTTTCGTCACGAAGTTCCAACCGATAACCGTGAAACCGCAGCACGTACCAAGCGATCCCAAGCAAACGAATCACCACCAACACGAGCACCAATGCCCCGATCCAAACCAACCATGATTCCCACCAACTGGATTGCGAGTTTCGGACACTTAGATCACTCGTTGAAATCAGACTCTTTGTGATCCGGCGAGCCAACTCATCGCCTCGGCCAAGGAGTTGCGAGAGAATCCCAATGACAATCCCAACCATCACAAACCCGCGGTTGCTGGCCAAACCGGCTTGCACCAACCACTTCAACGGGATGTCCAGCAAAGTCGTGGTCGCCGAAACCGGTCCAGCGTCTGCGAACGAGGTCTCCTCATTCGGAACGGTGCCAACGGAATCTGACCCAATGCCCACTGGCTCTGCCGCGACGCCGTTTCGAGACGCTTCGGACGCCCCCCCTTGTTGCCGCGCTGATTCGATTCGCTCACGCAGCGATTCGACTTCACTGAGCGAGAGCACTTTGAGGATCGCTTCGGGTTCCGTGCCGCTGGCCGTTTCCACGCGAACCTCTGCGACACCCAACATCCGGTGAAACAAATTCTGAACCAGATCGACGTTCTGAATTCTTGTGACGGGGACGTTTCGCTTGGACTTGAAAATGACGCCGGACGTCACGATCAATTCTCCGTCCGCTAACTGGTAGCGATAGAACCAGTAGCGGACAAATCCGATCACCGCGAAACCCGAAACCATCACCGCCAAAAATCCATACGCCCCCAAGAACCCAAGCCAACTCGACTGGGCTGCGTTCCAAGCAACCAAGACCAGTGGAAGGATCGTGCGTTTTAAAACCGCGACGGTTTGAAAGACGATCGAAATCGGATGCAGCGGTTTCGGCTCTGAACTCATGCCGTCACCGATCGTTCAGGCAAGAGACTCATTTCTCCGTGACCGCTCGTCAGGGCATCTCGCAGTTGCTCGGCAGTTTCGAAGTTTAAATTCTCCAGCTGAATCGACGAATCCTTGGTTCCCGCTGTGTGAATGACCAGCGTCGCCAACGAATACATTCGCTGCAGAGGCCCCTGCTCGATGTCGCTGTGTTGCATTCGCGAATGCGGGATCACGATTCGATGTCGCCACCAGACGCCTCGGCGGATTTCCAAACCATGTTCACTGATCCGCCAAGATGCACAACGGTGTGCCGCTTTGGGATAGAACCAACCTCCGTAAATGACCGCTCCCAATATCATCAAACACCCCGTCGCTGCCCATCCCAACACTTCCAGCGTTGCCTCGGAGACAAACAAGGGAATCATCATCCCGATCAAACAAACCAACACAACAATCGCGATGAAAATGCCGCCCACAAATCGATCCAAACGCAACGCCTCGATCGGCAACGATTGAAATCCCCCTTCACCGCCTGTTTGCAGCCCGGGTCCACTGGCAGGCAGATGCTCCGCGGTTGGAACGAGGACGGGTTCAACTTCCCTCATCACCTCTTCCTTCGCATGTGTGTCAGGGTCCGTGCTCATCAGTCAATTCACTTTCGGGGGGCAAGTCTTCAACGAGACACAATGCTTAGAGATTCAAGGGGACAAGAGATTGATGGGACGGAACCGAAAAACACCTCCGCGATTCGTTCCCTTCCCAGCCCGATTCAAGTTGGAGGATCAGACCGAATTGGGTAGACTAGAGGTCCCGCCCGCGGACAATTCCACTTTGAACGCGAAATCCCCCACCTCCAGCCGTTTGAGCATCCTTTTGATGTTCCCAGCGAAATCACTCGCCCGCCCCGTTTTCTGCTGCGCCGTATTCTTTGCGGTCGTCTCAGTGCCCACCATCTCGTTTTCAGACGATGATCCGTTCGCCGCGTGGCGAAAACAGTACGAAGAAGCAATCTATCCGATTTTGGATCAGGCCTGTTCCGAGTGCCACCGGGGCGCGGACTCCGAAGGTTTTGACATGGATCGATTTGGTGCGGCAAAGGATCTTCAGCAAAACGCGACGGTTTGGGAAGAAGTCGCCAAACGAGTTCGTCTGAACGAGATGCCCCCCGAAGGCAGCCCGCAACTCAACGACGAACAAAAAGCGCTCGTTCATCGCTGGTTCGATTCGAAACCGGACGACAACGAGTGTGCCAAACTCGCCAACGAAGAAACCCAGGCCTGGTACCGCGGCGTTGTGATGAGCCGCCGTCTCACGCGGACCGAATACCTCAACTCGATTCACGATCTGGTCGGAATGCCAGTCGATGAATCGTTGCAAATCCCATCGGATGGCTCGGGCGGCGAAGGGTTTGACACCGCTGGTGACGCACTGTTCACGTCAGCCTTGCACATCGAACAGTACCTCGCCGTTGCCAACCAAGTCATCCAAGACGCGTTGGAATCCGGTGGCGATTCTTCGCTGGCCAGTCACCTGCTGAACAGCTTATCCAACGAAGATGAGGCTCGAGCGGCGATCCACCAGTTTGCTCGCCGAGCCTGGCGACGCCCTGTCGAAACTTCGGAGGTCGATCGCTTGATGGCGTTGATGAATGCGTCGCAACAATCAGGCCTCTCCATTCGCGAAGCCACAGCGGATGCTTTCAAGGCCATCCTCGTCTCACCCAACTTTCTGTTCGTTGTCGAAACGGAATCCGAAGCCGGTGGCGTGCAACCTTTGACACCACATCAACTGGCCACGCGGTTGGCGTTGTTTCTGTGGTCGTCGGTTCCTGATGAAACGCTGATGAATGCGGCGGATGCCAATGAACTGGCAACCGACGAACAGATCCTCACGCAGTTGCATCGCATGCTCGCCGACGAACGATCGCGAGCCTTGGGTGAAAACTTTGGTTTGCAATGGTTGGGGCTTTCGCAGTTCGAAGGCGAGTCCAAACCCGACAAGAACTTGTTCCCGGACTTCGACGAACACTTGGCCGCTGCGATGCGAGAAGAAGCCGTGCGAACGGTCTGGAACGTTTTTCGAGACGACCGTCCGTTGATGGAATTGATCGATGCGGACTCGATTCATGCCAATGCGACACTCGCATCCTACTACGGATTGGATGCTTCCGAACAAGGGCTGACCGAATCCGACGACTCGGAGACGTGGAAACGCATCCCACTCTCGGATCGCCGCCGTGGAGGCGTGATCACGCTCGCCGCTGTACTGACTCGCTCTTCCTACGGTCACCGGACCAGTCCCGTGCTGCGTGGTCGCTGGGTATTGGAAGAGGTGTTGGGCGGACGTGTGCCACCGCCACCACCAGGGGTTCCCGCACTGGAAGAAGCAGAAGCGGACCATGCGGCGACGCTGCGCGAACAACTGGAAATTCACCGCAAGAACCCTCAGTGCGCCGCCTGCCACAATCGAATGGACCCGATTGGATTCGGGTTGGAAAACTTCGATGCAATCGGACGCTGGCGGAACGACCAAGACGGTCTCGCAATCGACTCCAGCGGGAAACTGCCTTCGGGGGAAACGTTTTCTGGCCCGGAGGAATTGAAACAGTTGCTGCTGCGACGAAGTGGTGAATTCAAACAGCACTTCGTCAAAAAACTATTCGGTTTCGCGATGGGCCGTTCGCTGAACAAATTCGACAGTTGCGTGGTCGACGATTGCTTGGAAGCACTCGACGAGAACGACCAACGCGCCACGGTGGTGCTGGAAACCATTGTGACCAGTTACCCCTTCCGAAATCGTTTTTTCAAGCCCGCCACCCCTTGAGCCCTTTTAGGTAGATCATGCAAACGCCTATTCCTCGTCGTCGCTTTTTGCGTGGCAGCGGAGCCGTGCTCGGACTGCCTTGGATGGCTTCCATGGCAGAAACCATGGCTGGTCCTTGGCCCCAAGATTCGAGTTCGTCCGGCCGCTCCAATGACGAGCCTCAACCGCCGCTTCGCACAGCATTTCTGTATTTCCCCAACGGCGTCTGGGAAAAGGACTGGGTGCCTGAAACCGAGGGAGCGGATTACGAGTTGTCACCGTCTCTCGAACCGCTGGCGGATCTCAAAGACGACTTCCTCGTATTGTCTGGTCTCGACAAAAAACACTCGCACGGCGGCGATGGGCACTACGCCAAAACGGCCAACTACCTGACTGGCATGCCGGTCGCCAAAACGACCGGAAAAGACATCAGCAGCGGTGGTGTTTCCATCGACCAATTGATCGCTGCCAAGGTGGGCGACCAAACGCCTCTGCCTTCATTGGAATTGGGCATCGACCCCGTGATCAGCGGCATCGACAGCAACGTTGGCTACACCCGTTTGTATGGTTCGCACATTTCGTGGCAGTCACCGACTCGCCCCGTCGCCAAAGCCATCAACCCGCGAGTCGTCTACGAACGCTTGTTTGGCAAACGAATGAAGACGAGCACACCAGAGGCTCGTTCCTACCAGAACCTGCTGGACTATGTTTTGGAGGACGCTCATCTCGTTCGCGGTAAACTCAGTCGCGACGATCAATTCAAGATGGACGAGTACCTTGACTCCGTCCGCGAAGTGGAAAAGCGAATTGAATTTGCCACGCGTGACCAAAGTCATCGCGAACGCTACGAAGCGGAAAGAGAACGCATCGCCGACGGTCACGCCATGGAGATCCCAGAAAACGGGACACCGGGTGATTTCCGCGAGCACATCGATCTGATGCTGGACATGATGGTGCTCGCTTTCCAAACCGATTCGACTCGCGTCGCATCGTTCATGTTCGCCAACGATGTGTCGGGGCGCTCGTTCCGCTTCCTCGACGGCGTCAATGGAGGGCACCATGAACTATCGCATCACGAGAATAAAGAGGAAAAAATCGCTCAGTACCAGCTCATCAATCGCTGGCACACGGAGCAATTCGGCCGCATGTTGCGAAAGATGAAAGCGATCCAGGAAGGCGATTCGACCCTGCTCGACAACAGCATGATCATGTTCGGGAGCAGCTTCTCCGACGGCAACCGTCACGACCCAGACAACCTGCCGTTGTTGCTGGCCGGTCGCGGCGGCGGCACGATCCAGCCCGGTCGTCACATCGCTGCCAAAGGCCAGGTCCCCGTCTGCAACTTGTATCTCTCGATGGCCAAACGCTACGGATTGGACCTCGAACGATTCGGCGATAGCGAAGCAGAACTCACCGAATTGGCAGGAACCTGATTGGGCACCACTCACCGTAGCCGGATTCGCCAAGAATCCGGTCGCATCCAAACCGGATCATCGAAATTCTGGCGAATCCAGCGACCTCCCTGCCACGCGCGACAGGCCCGAATGGGCCGACACAGCCATTGCCGGGGCCATCAGGCCCCGGAACAGCTCCCACCCCCATAACTAAAACCCTGAAGGGGTGACAGAGTACACTCAACTTTGTCGCCCCTTCAGGGCTTGCTACATTGTCCAATCCATGCACCGGGGCCTCACGGCCCCGGCAGAGGATCTGCCGGCCCTCTGGGCCTCTTACGCAACGCACCGGCTAGCACGCAGGCCCGATTGGGCCGACACAGCCATTGCCGGGGCCGTCAGGCCCCGGAACAGCTCCCACCCCCACAACTAAAACCCTGAAAGGGTGACAGAGAACACTCAACTCTGTCGCCCCTTCAGGGCTTGCTACATTGTCCAATCCATACACGGGGCCTCACGGCCCCGGCAGAGGATCTGCCGGCCCTCCGGGCCTCTCTCGCAAGATCAACTAATCTCGATTCAGGGGGCACCGTCTTTGGGATCGATCAGACTGCGGAACAACTCGCCATCGACGCTCGACGTGAGGAACTCCGTCGAACCATCCAACCGAGAAAACAGGGCGCCGCCTGGATGAGCTG
>NZ_JBICHO010000209.1:0-8897 GCF_043100905.1 Rhodopirellula sp. JB055
AGTTCACGCACAAACCCGCTGGCCCTTTGACCAACATGTCTTGGTACGACCAACCATCAAGTTCCAGCACGCCGGATTGTCCTTGCAGCAGCCGTCCGCCAGGAACGACGTGCGCCAGCAACACGCCGCCCGCTCGTGCTACCGGAATCAGTTCACTGTCTGGATTGAATGCCACCCAGGAACGCACATTCGGATTCAGCTCACCACGCTCGACATTGTCGACCGTGACATCCACCGCCGTGATCTCTCGCAACCCGACATCGGTGTACGAGTCAATCAAACCTGGGTAAACGTGTTTTCCCTTTCCGTCGATCACGCGAGCCGCGTCGGGCAACCGGACTGAATTGCCCACTTCGCTGATCGTTCCGTTTTCAAACAGAAGCGAGCCATTGGAAACGGTTGAACCATTGCCGAGGTGCAACGTTGTGTTCCGAATCACGATGGGTTGCTTTTGAGGCGAACCGGGAACGATGTCGTGTGCTTGGGCGTTGGATTGCCATCCACTTGCACAGCAAACCAGTGCAATCATCCACAGCGACGACCAAGACCGGTTTTTCATCCACACCTTTTTCATGCAGTAGCTCATTGGACTTCCTCCGATCGTTGTGACATCGCCGCTCTTTGGGCAGCTTGCCGGGCGTTTTGTTGAACACTTTGTTGAGCACCACGTGAATTGCAGAACTCGTCGTAACGCAACCAGCGGTCTTCTTCTTCCAGTTCCATCACGAGATCACTCGAAAGGGTTTGGTTCTGCCTGTTGTTGGAACCTTTCTCCGAATCCGATTTCGGTTTGCCATCGAGCAGTTCCTGGATCAGTTGGTTCCGCCACGCCTCATCGCGAGCACGCAGTTTCGCCTCATCCTCCAGCCGGAACATTGGTCGTCCATCGATCCAAGTTTGTTCACAACGGGATGTCGTCGACATCGGAGGTCCGCTCCAGACGACCAAGTCCGCGTCCTTGCCGACTTCGATCGATCCCACGCGGTCCTCGATTCGAAGCTGCTTGGCAGGATTGAGCGTGACGAATTTCAATGCTTCCGTCGGGGCCACGCCGCCGTACTTGATCGCCTTGCCCGCCTCGGTGTTGAGGTGCCGGCCCATTTCAGCGTCGTCGCTGTTGTACGAAACCACGATGCCCTTGTTGTGCATCAAAACACCGTTGTAAGGAATCGCATCGTAGACCTCGAACTTGTAAGCCCACCAATCGGCAAACGACGATGCCATCGCACCATGTTCGGCCATGCGATCGGCAACCTTGTAGCCTTCCAAGATGTGCTGCAGCGATCCAATTCGGATGCCGAACTCATCCAGCACATCCAGTGTCGCCATGATCTCGTCTTGCCGATAACTGTGGCAGTGAATCCATCGGTTGCCGTCCTGGATTTCGACCAGAGCCTGCAATTGCAAATCCACTCGCGGCGGCAGCGTGTCACGTTGCCCCGCGTCCCAGCGACGATGGGCAACCGCATACTCACGAGCCGCCAAGAACTGATCCCGAAGCAATTGCTCGACGCCCATTCGCGTGTTGGGATATCGCGACGTGTTGCGTTTGACGTTTTCACCGAGCGCGAACTTGATGCCCAGTGGAGCGTCTTGGAACCGGAAGTCATCCATTGGGTCTCCCCAGCGGAACTTCACGACCTGGTTTTGGCCGCCAATCGGATTCGCGGAACCATGCAGAATATTCGCGGTCGTCACTCCGCCCGCCAATTGCCGATAGATCGTCATGTCGGTGTTGTCGATGAAGTCACCAATTCGAACTTCTGACGTGACGACTTGGCCGGACTCGTTGATCCCACCATCCGTCGCTGCGTGCGAGTGACAATCGATCAATCCAGGAGTGATGTGTTTGCCAGATGCATCGATGATTGTGCAATCCTCACCAATCGGCACCGCAATGTGTTCTTCCACCGCAACGATGCGGCCGTCTTCGACCAGCACATCCATCGGTGTTTCAGGGACCGCCAGATCGTCTCGATCTTCACAGGTCCAAACCAACGCTCCTTGGAACAAAACGCGGTTCACCGGAGCGACCGGTTCAGTTCGCCCGTAGGCACCGAGAGGACGAACGATTTGCAATTCGTCGACAACAGGTTCATCCTCAGCGGATGCGTCCGATTCCTGCTCGGTTTCGACCGCTGCAAGTTCACCTTCATCGGGATCCTCAGCACCCGCCTCTTTGGGATCCTCGACGTCGTCGCTTTCTTTGTCTTCGCCATCCGACGACTCGTTATCGGCAGATTCTTCTTTGGGGGTGTCTTCGGATTCCGTTTCCGGTTCGACCCAACTGGTTTCAAAGCGTCGGGCTGGCATTCCGATCGGATAGAACTCGATCGACAACGGTTCCGATTCCGAAACATCTGCCAAGGTTTTGGCTCCCGAGCGGATCACCACCCGATGCGTGCCTTCGGGCAGCCCGAGAGCTTGACACAGAGTGTCCTCGGAATCGTCGCAAGTGATCTGGCCAGCAAACTGGTCCAATCGTTGAACGATCTTCTTCAGCTTTTGCTTGCTGGTTTGTTCCATGGGTTCAGCATTCTGCTTCTCTTCCTCGCCATCCGCTTCTGATTCAGCATCGTCAGAGTCGTCCGATTCTTCCTCCGCGTCCGACTCTTCTTCGTTTGCGTCCTGCCCCGCATCGTCGTCGGCTTCCGTCTCCGTTGGCTCTTCTTCGCTGCTGGCCTCTTCGCTGGTTTCTTCCTCGGGTGTGGTGCCGATCAATTCGGCGGACAAACGGCCGTCCTTTTGCTCGATCGACAGCTCGACTTTGGTGGCCGAATCCGCTGGCATGCGAAGCTTCCACGAACCCACCAATGACTCCACTTTGGTTTCGGGTTCTTCGTTGATCACGAACTCTTGCCCATCGACCAACACCTTCCATACCTTGGTGTCTTTTTCAAACAAATCCCCCTCGGCGAGAATCAAGTTTGCCGACATGCCTGCGGCGATGCGTCCATGCGTTCGTTCCAGCCCCAGCAATCCGGCCGGCGTTGTTGTGAGCCCAGCAATGGCGTCGCGTCGTGACAGGCCGTGTTTCACTGCCGTTCGAAGACCAGCCAGAAACTTGCCCGGATCATCCAATCGATCCGTGGTCAAACAAATCGTCGCTCCCTGGCGAATCATTTCGGCCGGGTTCGTGGGAGCGAACTTCCAATCCATTAAATTGACCAGGTCGACTTCCCGAGCGGATTCGGGCGTGGACACATCGGGAGCCTCTGGAAAATCCAACGGCAACAATAGCACTCGCTCGAGTGCCGCGATGGCTTCCGCTTCGCGGTATTCTCGGCCAGAACCACGCACGATGGATCGCAGTGAAAACTCGTTGGCAATCTTCTGTGCACGCAGTGCCATCCGTTCGTTCGGGCAATCGAACACAAACGTCGATCCGCCCAACGCCCGATGCAATGTCTGCAATGTTTCGCTGTGATCCGGTTGTGGCAACGAAGGATTCGCGTCATGGGCCGCCGAGGCGTCTCGGTACCACTGCGCGTCGTACAACGACTGGCGAAGCAGCGCCACCGCTCCCATGGGCGAATTGGGATATCGTTCACCGGAATCATTTCCGCGAGGCACGGACAACGCCGCCGTCATCCACTTCAAATCCGCGATCCGCTGTGGCCCGGCATGGGCATTGTCGGCATCAGACTTTGATTCATTCAGCGACCACACCGAAGGCTGCCCGCCGATGATGCGGCCTTTGGGAGCCAGCACGGTGGTCGTGAATCCTTGGCTGCGAAGCTTGCTCGCATTCGGAACGCTCGACAAATTACCAATCTGACGATTGGCCACGATGTTCGCATTCCAGTAATCATCGCCCGAGGTCAACGAGTCACTCGGTGCCTCCTGCCAAGCGTTGATCCATCCGGCGTAGATTGTCTTGCCCGAGCAATCCACGACCCGGCACCCGGGAGGCGGGTCGATCGAATCGTTCACCGCGACAATTCGACCAGCCCGAATCAGGATGTCGCCTGTGGACGCGTCCTTCTCCGAGTCTTTGGAGGAATCGTCTGTCCCCTGATCTTTCAGATAGTGATCGGGATCGGTCACCAAAGTGGCTCCCGTCAGCAGCACGTCGGTGGGTGAATTGCTGCGAAGTCCCACGACGGGGGTGACTCCCCGAATGTCTTGGCCGTGAGCAACGATGGCGAGACACGCCACCGAAATGGTCAGCATCAGCCGACTCAAACAATTGGTAGATCTCAATGAACTCACTCGATTGAGGTTTGCGGACAACGATCGCCGGGCACATGCAATCTGTCTGCACCGAGCGTGGTAAGCCCGCCAGAAACGCAACGGTCGAAAACAGATTAGCCTCTCGCAGGATAGTCGCTGCGGCACTTCAACGCGAACCGCTCACTCCGAGGACGCTTGAGCCCTCCGCAGGGCCTTGGTGAGCAAGCGATCGAATGTGGACGCGAATGCTTTTTTGTCCTTGGGACCATACGGTGCGCTGCCGCCCGTTTCCACGCCCGCTCCGCGAAGATCGTCCATGAAGTTTCGCATCGAGAGACGACTGGCGATGGTCGCGGGAGAGTACTCCTCGCCGCGTGGATCGATCACATACAAACCTTTTTCGACCAGCAATCCCGCCAAGGGCAAGTCGGCTGTCACAGCCAAATCACCTTTCTCGCCATGATGAACGATATACCGATCCGCTTGATCGGCCCCTTCGCGAACGACCACGGACCGAACCGTCGTGGCATTGGCAGGCACTCCAATCGGAGCATTCGCGACCAAAATCGTTACCACATCCAAACGTTTTGCGGCACGGAATACAACGTCCTTGACGTCACGTGGTGCAGCATCAGCATCGATCCAGATTTTCACTTCATCAGGTTCCGGTGTGGATGACGGTTCCGTTGTGATCGATTCACCCAATCGATGAACGAGAAACACCGGGTGACGCCACAACAGAGAGTTGATTTCGGTTTAAACTAGCCGCTTCCAACCAACCTTCCCACCTCTGACTCCGGCATCACCATGAATCAACCCCTGGTTTCTCGCCACGTTCTTCGCGGAACAAGATTCCTACCCACGGCTGCATCGGCCCTTGGGCTGTTGGCCGCTTTCCTGTTTAGCGGACTCGCCCCTTCGAACACTTCCGCGGATGAACCGGCCAAAGCCAAACGGCCCAACATCGTCTTCGTGTTTTCCGATGACCATGCGTTGCAAGCCATCGGTGCTTACGGATCCAAAATCAACAAGACTCCCAACCTCGATCGCATCGCCAACGAAGGCGCCGTCTTTCACAACTCGTTCTGCGCCAATTCGATCTGTGGCCCTTCGCGAGCCTGCATCCTGACGGGCAAACACAGCCACATCAACGGTTTCCTACGCAACGGCAATCGATTCGATGCCTCGCAGGTCACGTTCCCAAAACTGTTGCAAGAGGTTGGTTATCAAACGGCACTGATCGGCAAGTGGCACCTGGGCACTGATCCGGTCGGTTTCAATCACTGGGAAATCCTTCCCGGACAAGGCAACTACTACAACCCTGACTTCATCCAAATGGATGGGTCACGCAAACGGTATACCGGCTACGTCACGGACATCATCACCGAGAACACGCTGAACTGGTTGCAGAACGAACGCGATGAAGACCAACCGTTTGTGCTGATGTGCCAACATAAAGCTCCCCACCGAAACTGGTCGCCTCCACCACGTCACTTTGATTTGTACAAAGGCGTCGACGTGCCCGAACCAGAAACCTTGTTCGACGATTACGCCGGTCGTTCGAAGTTGCTTCACGAAAGCGAGATGTCGCTGGAGAACCATTTCTACTGGGGCCACGACATGAAGTTTCATGGCGAGAGTTTGTTCCCCGAACAATTCTTGCCTCGTCTGGGCAATGCCGAATATCGCCGCATGAACGACGAACAAAAAGCCGCCTGGGACGCCGCTTATGAACCCGAGAACCAAAAGTTCATCGCCGACATGAAGGCCGGCAAGCTGTCCAGCAAAGACATCACCAAATGGAAATACCAACGCTACATCAAGGATTACCTTGGCACGGTTCAAGCGGTCGATGACAGCGTCGGTGAACTGCTGGCTTACCTTGACGAATCAGGGCTGGCCGAGAACACGATCGTGATCTACAGCAGCGATCAAGGGTTCTACCTCGGCGAACACGGCTGGTACGACAAACGCTGGATGTTTGAAGAATCGCTTCGCATGCCGTTCCTGATTCGCTGGCCCGGCGTGATCGACCCCGGCACTGAAAGCACCGCCCCCATCCAAAACATCGACTACGCTCCGACTTTCTTGGAAGCCGCCGGAGCTGAAATTCCCGAGGCCATCCAAGGGCGCAGCATGGTCTCGATGATGAAAGACGGTTGCCGAGCGTCATCGACATGGCGTGACGCGGTGTACTACGCGTACTATGAAAACGCGGCGGTGCACATGGTCCCCGTTCACGACGGCGTGCGAACCGAACGTTACAAGCTGATGTTCTTCCCCCGCAGTCGCGAATGGAACCTGTTCGATCTGGAAACCGATCCTCTCGAACTCAAGTCGGTTCACGACGATCCCGAAAACGCTGACATCTTGGCCGGGTTGAAAAAACGCTACGTCGATTTGCGTGATTTGTATGACGTCAATACCGCCACCATTCCCGCCACGCGAGGCGACGAACCGGGCTGGAGGAAGCGAAACATGGCGATGTCCAAACTGGCCAAGACCGCCAAACCCAAACTGGCCTTCATCGGTGATTCCATCACGCAGGGCTGGGAAGGCCGTGGCAAAAAAGTCTGGCAAGAAAACTACGCCAAGTACGACACCATCAACTTGGGGATCGGCGGCGATCGGACCGAGCACATCATTTGGCGATTGACCCACGGCAACCTCGGCAAGATCCAACCCGAAGTGGCGGTATTGATGATCGGTACCAACAACACCGGTCACTTCATGCAAGATCCAACGCAGATCGCCGAGGGGGTCGAAAAGATCCTTTCGATCCTGCGTGAGAAATTGCCTAAGACCATGATGGTGTTGCAAGCCATCATGCCGCGAGGCAAAACCAAGTTGGACTTGATGCGACTGAACAACATCGCCGTCAACGACCGCATCGCAAAAATGGCAGATGGCGAGAACATTGTTTACGTCGATTTGGGCGATCACTTCCTGAACGAAGACGGCACGATCGATCCCGCGATCATGCCCGATTACTTGCACCTGTCCGAAAAGGGTTACGAGATCTGGGCCGACGCCTTGGCCCCCACCCTCGAATCGCTGGGCCTCTAATTGTGGCATAGGTTTCCCGCCGTGATGGCAGACGCTATCGGCTGATATCCTGTGAAAAGGCCACCCAAGGCCATCCAGGGGCATCCATTCTTCAATGGATGCCCTTTTTTCGTGCCGTTGCCGCTCCCCTGGGCTTTCTGACTCGCTCCCAAATCCAATCGGATTGACGTGGCGACGCAATTGCCGCTCCCGGTAATCTGACCGGGCAAATCCGTCTCGACTTCCCGGAAATCCACTCTCAAACCAAGATGAAAATCGCCCTGGCTTTCTCTGGTGGTGGCGTTCGCGCCACCGTGTTTCACTTGGGCGTCCTTGCGCGACTCGCACGGGAAGATTTGCTCGGAAACGTCCAGATGATCTCTAGCGTTTCCGGTGGCAGTCTTGCCGCGGGGTTGGTGTTTTCAGCGACCAACAATCGTTGGCCCAGCAGCACGGAATACCTCCACGAGGTCGTGCCCCGAATCTTGCGTCTGCTGACCACTCAGAATCTACAGCGTTCTTACGTGATCAAGTCGCTGATGTTCCCCTGGCAAATCCTCAGCGGCCGCGCCGCGGTGCTGGGCGATGAACTCGAACGGCGTTGGCAAATCAACGGTGACCTTGCCGACCTGCCAGAGTCACCCCGTTGGTTGATCAACGCGACCTGCTATCAAACGGGCAAGAACTGGCGATTCCAACGCGACCTGATGGGGGACTACCAAACCAAATACATCGTCGATCCCAAACTTCGACTTTCCCACGCACTCGCCGCTTCGGCCGCCGTGCCTGGTTTGATCGGACCGTTGATTGTGAAAGCCAAGCACCATCGCTGGAAAGAGATGCGAAACGACAAGTGGCATTCGATTCCGGCCAAGTACAAACGGCTGCACCTCTGGGACGGCGGCGTGTACGACAACCTTGGCGTGGAAGCACTCTTCAAACCCGGCATCGGCTTGGTCGACGGCACCGACTTCTTGATCGTCTGTGATGCCTCGCGGCCTCTGGGCAGCGAATCGCGTCGATCGAAGTGGCGTCCTGGATACCTGAAAGCTTCCATGCGTCTGGTCGATGTTGCCACCGATCAAGTCCGCAGCCTACGAGCACGAATGTTGATCGACCACTTCAAGAAAAACCCCGGCAGCGGCGCGTACTTGCGTCTCGGTTTGAAGAGCAAGCGATCCACCCTGCGGGTTCATGACGCAGGCGAAGACGTTGCGAACGGATCCGGCATTCGCGATTCGCATTGGACGGAGCAACCGTCGCTGACAGACGAGGAAGTCGATCGAGTCTCCCGGATCGAAACCACCCTTCGCCGATTGAACCACCAGGAGTTCAGTCTCCTGTTTCGGCACGGCTACGAAGTCGCCAACGGGACCCTGGCCCGCTACGGCGGCGAATCGCTCGAAAAAGTCCCCCGCAACCGAGTGCTTCTACGAGCTGCTTGATCGGAAACACCTGCGTCATTTCGCTCTCCTGCCACCAGCGTCGAGCAAAGCGAGACAAGGTCGACCACCAACCAGTTACCCGAAGTCTCCGTTTACAATTTACAATTTCACTTTTTCAATCCGCCCACCGGCTCATCGCTCGCCACCTGTCGCCGCTCCGCGGCTTGCCGCGCGTCGTACTGACGCCCAAGACCTCGGGTTGAAAACCCGAGGCTGGCAACTGTCACCGCTCCG
>NZ_JBICHO010000210.1:0-2649 GCF_043100905.1 Rhodopirellula sp. JB055
CTCATTGGTCGTTTCCAGGGGGCTGGTCAGCAGAGCGTCTTCGAGGATGGGTTGCGGGGCCATCCGTGGGTAAATGCAAGTGCTGCCTAGAAACAGGAATCGCGAGACACCGGTTTGGAACGCGGCGTGGATGGCGTTGGCGGCCATCATGGTGTTGTCGTAGGCAAAGTCGGCTGGGTAAGTGGCGTTGGCGTGGATCCCGCCGACTTTGGCCGCTGCGAAAATGACGGTGTCAGGGTGTTCGGTTTGGAAGAATTCGTTGACCGCGGCTTGGTTGCAGAGATCCAGTTCGGAACGCGTCCGAGTGATCAACTGCATGTCTTCTCGCTCGGCGAATCGGCGCAGGATGGCTGATCCAACCATGCCTCGGTGGCCAGCGACGAAGATTTTTTGGGGCATGTTTGAAAAGTGAAAAGGGCCGCAGGGGCTCAGAGCCACAGGGACTCAGGGCCACTGGGGGAGGCTTCGGTGGGGACGGCTCGCTTCCTGGCGGAAGCATCGGTTGGGGTGCCAGGTGGAACCTGGCCTACAACGGCAGTGACCCGGCGCTGGGTGAGACCAGGTTACGGAAGGCAATGCTCGGTGTGATTTCGTTGGGTCAGCGCGGACTTCGTCCACATGGGTGACACTTGTTTCATTGTCACCGCCGGTGGGCCGGAAAGTTCAGCCAGAGTGAATTCGTCCCGTAACCGGATTCATTCACACCTGGATCGTCGTCAAGTGTTCAAAATTGCAACAGTGGATGCGTCCTGTTCGGTCTGCACGCATTGCGCGACTTCCGAGACATCCGGTTCAGTTCTATTTTAGCTTGCCGGTTCAATTTGGCTTCCCCCACTGCAACTTTCGCTCGCCCCCGAGAGGGTTTCAAAGTGGTGGCGTGGGAAACCACTTCATCGATAGCACGCTGGTCGAACCGAAGGGCAATTTCCCTCCGATGCCATGCAGAATAGTTTGGTCACCGGATTGTGGACGGAGGAATGAGTCAGTGCTGGCGTAAACGGATTCATTTTCTGTTAAGCTCTCGCTACAACCCAAACCCTCCGCGAGTTCGGCCATCACAATGTGCATTGCCGACTGATCATTTCGCTCCGATTCGACTGGTTTGCCGCCCCCCATGCCGATTCAAGTCACTTGTCCCAATTGTCTGAAACGGTTCCAGGTCAGCGACAAGTTTGCTGGGAAGCAGGGCCCCTGTCCGGCGTGCAAAAAGACCATTCGGGTTCCGGATGCTTCCGAAGCCGTCACGATCCACGCCCCCGAGGACGATGGGCCGAAGGATTCCAAGGGGCAGAGTGTCCTCAAGCCGATCACTCGCAAGGACACTGATTTCACGCGGCGGCATCTCTACATCGCGGCTGGTGTGACGTTTGGGATGCTGTTTCTGGCCCTGGGGTTCCGTTTTGCGATGGGCGGGGCACCGTTTTGGGCTCAGATCCTGGGCATCTTGCTGTTGGCTCCTCCGATTGTGCGAACCGGATATAGCTTTGTCTACGACACCGAACTGGAGCCCTACGCGGGCGTCGAGCTTCGCAATCGAGTCCTGATTTGTTCGGCCGTATTCGCAGCGATTTGGCTGGTTTATGCGTTCTTGCCGGCATACGTGTTGGAGTTGGATCACGCGAACGAGATGTCGTGGGCGACCGCTGGGATTGTCTTCTCTGTGATGCTGGTTCTCGGTGCGTTTGTCTCTGTGGCCGCGTTTGAATTGGAATTCGTCAACGGGCTGGCTCATGCTGGGATGTATTTCGTGCTGGTGATTCTGCTGGCGTTGATCGCCGGGGTGAAGTTGGCGGGCGAGCAAAGTAGTCGTCGTGAGTTGCTTCCCGAATTGGATGATGAGGAATTTGACGACACGCTGGGGCAGTCGCAGTCGGTCGTCCCGGTTTTGAATTGTTCGATCCCATCCGCTGGCCGGCCGGAGTCCGCTTGCCCGGCATGGGCGGGATTTGCCGGTTGTGCTGAATCGATCAGCGTCTGATGCTTGGAATGGCAACCGTTGTGTCCTGCCGCGGAAGCGAGCTTTCGTTGGCTTGCTCTTCAGCCCGTAACGCTGTGGCCGTGTTCCCGCGAAGGAGCATCGCGTGAATCCTTTGCCAGAAGTTCGGTTGATGGATCGCGGGCCATCTCGATTGCGGATCCCACCGGCGATGGATGTTCCGGTCACCCCTCGCGTTCAGCGATTGATCGATACCGCCCCACTGAGACGGCTGGCGTCGATCAGTCAGTTGGGGCTGGTCTCGATGGTGTATCCCGGTGCCATGCACACTCGGTTGGAGCATTCTCTGGGCGTTTATGCTTGGTCGTTGCGGGTGTTGAACCAGGTCAACGAGTCAACCGCGAGTGAACCAACCAGGCATGATCTGCGAGCGGCGGAAGCGTTCATCGTGGCCGCGCTGGTGCATGACGCAGGGCATTGGCCGTTTTGCCATCCCATCGAAGACATGGGCCAGTCCGGGATGCCCCGACACGAGGAACGCGTCGAGGCGATGTTGCGATCGGGACCGAGTGCGAAAGCGCTGGCCGATGATTGGGACTGCATCGCCGTTGATGTGATGGCGATTCTGTGCCCAAAGAAAATCGCTTCCTTTGCGAAAGTGGCCCCGTCGGGTCAGATTGCGTTTTACTCGAGTTGTTTGAGTGGTCCGATCG
>NZ_JBICHO010000211.1:0-8887 GCF_043100905.1 Rhodopirellula sp. JB055
CGGAGCGCGGAGGCATCGAGGCGGTCGCGGTAGTGCACCCGGCTTTCAAACGCATCTGAAGCCCCCATCCGACTCGGCTTCGCCGATCTACCTTCCCTGCAGGGCGGGGAAGAAAAAACTAAATCAACACGCCGGTCAGCGAGGGAAAAACGATGTTGACTTCGCCTCGCTGACGCGTCGGGTTCTGAAAAAACCAATGCCTCACGCAAAAGCGCAACTTCAAAACACTTGAGGTAGGCCGCTCCTCCTCAAAGCGCCTCAGCACGATGATGCGAAAGTCGGTGATAGCGTCGGCCGGCGGCTTCTGGTTGGAACGTTTGCTTCAGTTCGCCGCGATGTTTGCGGAACCATTTTGAAACCACCGCCACGCTGTGCGGGTGATCGGCACGGATCCGCTGATGTCGTTGCTTCAGCATGGACGACCACTTCTGCATTTTCGGACGCAGTTGTTGATACTGTTCACGATCCTTGGGAGCCGCGACCACGTCAATGATTTCCCCGGACCGAATCAAGTACCAAATCGAACAAGCATCGTATCCCGTGGCCGCGTAAACAAACGAATAATCCCGACGAGCGTGCGACAGGTAAGACAGCTTGCGAGTTGCATATGCCAGTGACTTCATCGTGTCACGTGCTCGCGAAGCCAACTCGTATTGCTGATTGGCCGACGCCGACTCCATCAACTCCTGGGCCGCAATCAGGGGCTCGTCATTGAACCCATCCAGGAAACTCTCCGCCGCACTGACCCGTTGAAGGTACTCGTCACGAGTGCAGGCGGCCGCGCAGGGCCCTAAGCAGGTGCCGATTTCCAATCGCAAACACCCTGGGCGTGGTTGCCGGTCAAACAAAGAAAGCTGGTCTTGAAACTGAAAGACCGTTTGCTGGCTGCAGTCACGAAGTTGAAACGTCTTGTTGAGCGCGTCGACCACATCGCGCATGCGTGCCAGCCCAAAGAACGGCCCTTCGACGGCAACACAATCGGTCGTCGGTGGCGTGCTCGCGAGAAAGAACGTCTCCGCAGGCTTTCGCCCCAGACACAGATAAACCGCCCGCTGCCTTTGTGGGACCCCTTGGACGTTGAACCGAGGTGCCCAGCGACGAATCAAATCAAGCTCTCTTAGCTGGGCCGCGAAATCGCTGGGCTGGGTCTCCCACTGAATCGCACGTGAATGCTCGATGATTCGTCCCGCTTTTTCTTTGGATGCCGCGTCCCCAAAGTAACTCATCAACCGATGCCGCAACGATCGACTCTTGCCGACGTAGATCAGTTCACCATGCCGGTCGAACATGCCGTAGACACCAGGAACGGGCGGACACTGGCTTTTCACCTTGGTTTGCAAGCCGGCAGAATCCTCCGCGCCGACCATGTCGCATGGACGATCGCCGTAAGGATCCAAGGGGTCAGCGCCGAAACCATCCACCAGCCGCGTCGACAAGGACTGCGGCGGGGAAGCGACGCGTTTTTTGGTCGAATAGCTGCGGGAACCATTCGCAGCGGGAGCTTCCTTGACGAACACCCCAGCGAGCAAATCATTCCCGCCGGTCTCGCGTTTTTGACGTCCTTTGCGTTTTGCCACCGTATTTCTTCCGCCACCATCCGTGGGATTTTCGCTCGCGGCGGAATCGCCGTTGCAACACTGAGTATTCCATCTTTGCGGCCGATCACCAAGCGGAATTTGACTCTAGCCCGCTGCGGGGACTTCTCATTCTAGGCGTTTTCGTGTTCAATAACGGACTTCCCAATCACCCCTCACAAGCTGCGCCCTGACGCTTTATGGCTACCGAGCAAACCGAAGACACGCCCCCAGAAGAACCCCCCGTCGAAATCGTCCTGCGTTACAACAAAGACGATACCGACGAGTATGGCTTTGCGTCGGTTTGGAACGTTGCCTCGGCCACCTGTGACGGCGACACCGCCCGGACCCGCGACATGGCGGGACGAATGCTTGGTTTTCTTTGCAAAAAAGAATACGAGCACGTCGTCTGCAGTTCGACCGATGCGGCGTACCTCGATGAATGGTTCGAACGCGACAAAGCGATCCTGTACAACTGGAAAGCCGACAGCGAAACGACCGACGCGATCACCCAGCATGCTTACGTGCCTGCCGCGGCGATGATCAGTTTCCTCAAACGCGAAAAGTTCAAACCAACCGCGAATTACAGCCCGCGTCGGGCTGACCGCGTGGCTTGGTTCCAAGAAAAGTGGGGCCTCGGCTGAGCCCGATGGGCAACCTGTCCGAGCCACCATCCTCTCTGGTTCACTTCGCGATTTCGACGGTTCGCCTGCCCGCGAACCCCTGCGAAAAAGAGTCGAACCTGGGAGTGACCGAACTTGCCCCCGAGGCAGCCGAAGACCTGCTGGAAGACTGCTGGGAACAGATTGATTCACCGAATCAGCCTCCCCATCCGCTGGCCGCGCCTCTGCAGCGTCACCTCCAACGCACCCGGCACGTCTACCGCTTCGAATCTCCCGCCGCCTCGCTGGCGCAATCGCTTTCCCCCGACTGGCAGCAGTGGGCGTGGAACGCGAACGCTCTCTGGTGGACCCCTGGTTCGGATAGCAACCCTGCGTTGCTCAGCGACCCCGCTGGGCGAACATTGCATGGCCCGGGCTCCTTCGATGCCGAAGCGCAGATCCCGTTTCTTCCGGAATCGCGGCAACGGCGCATGGAATCGGAAACCTTGCTTCGCAACCGAAACCTCGACCCCGTGGACGGCACGGCTCCTGTGCCCAGCAGCAGCGAAGTGGAAACGTTTGCGCCGGCAGTCGCGGCCAAACGGATGCTCGGCCTGTTCGCTGTCGCGGCTCGCGCCGAGGCAATGGCCAACGGGCAAACATTGGATCTGGACCGAGTCCGCGAGCGATCACCGCAGGCGGCCGATGCACTGACTCCTGCGGAAAAAGATTTTTTCGACTTCGTTTCCCCTCCCGCAGAAATGGTGGACACCGCGGCGTGGCGATACGAGTCATTGCACACACTGCAGTGGGCGTTGCAGATGCAACCCGACCTGGACTGGCCCGATGAACGCTGCGACCTCGCCAGTGTGCTGCGATTGATCCTGTCGCTTCCTCACGAAGATCTGATCGGGCATGCCATTCTGCGGCCGGTGGAGGAGTTGCTGCGGGCCGCCGACTTGCACGTTTGCCTGTGGTGGAAACTGGCGATCGAAGGGGCCTCCGGGCACGATGCCCCCGCCGGCTTGGATCCTGGCGTGGTCGCCGAACGCGTACACGCACTCACCTGGCTGCTGCAGCTATCCGGCGGCGTTCCGGAAGAAGCTTCCAGTATGTCCTGGGACCAAGTCGGTCGCGAAATTGAACATGGCATCGTCGGCTGAACAATTGCTCCATTCGTTTGCTCCACCTGGCGGGAGGACCTTTTTACGGTCTACTCGATGCACCAGTGCTGACGTATAACTTTTACCAACCCATTCGCACTCCGAATTCCTGAGCTCTAATCGCATGACCCAGTTGCTGTCTGCCCGCGCGGGCGAAATCACCCCCGAAATGGAATATGTCGCCAAACGCGAAGACTTGCCGGTCGAGCTGATTCGCGAGGAAGTCGCGGCGGGACGCATGGTGATCCCAGCCAACAAGGTTCACGCGGCCGGCGTCTTGGAACCGATGGCGATTGGCATCGCTGCGAAATGCAAAATCAACGCGAACATCGGCAACAGTGCCGTGACCAGCAACGTTGGTGAGGAACTTGAAAAACTTCACACCGCGGTGCACTTCGGCGCCGACACGGTCATGGATTTGTCGACCGGCAAAGACATCGACAACATTCGCCGCCAAATCATCGACAAAAGCCCCGTTCCAATCGGGACCGTGCCGATCTATCAAATGCTGGAAGAACTCGGCGGCAACATCGAAGACATGAACGCTCAACACTTCTTGGACATGGTCGAGCACCAAGCCAAGCAGGGCGTGGACTACATGACGATTCACTGCGGTGTCAAACTGGAACACCTGCACCTGACCGTCAATCGCGTGACGGGAATCGTCAGCCGTGGTGGATCGCTGATCGCGAAATGGATGATGGCTCACAACAAGCAAAATCCATTGCTGGAAGCGTTCGACGATCTTTGCGATATCATGCGTGAGTACGACGTGACCTGGTCGCTAGGCGATGGCCTGCGTCCTGGGTCGATCGCAGACGCATCCGACGACGCTCAGTTCGCTGAACTGGATGTCCTCGGCGAATGCACCAAACGCGGCTGGGAAAAAGGAACCCAGGTCATGGTCGAAGGACCAGGCCACATTCCTTTGGACCAAATCCAAATGAATATCGAACGGCAAATCGAAGTTTGCCACGGTGCTCCGTTCTACGTTTTGGGGCCATTGGTCACCGACATCGCCCCTGGTTACGACCACATCACCAGTTGCATTGGTGCGGCCAACGCTGGGATGCACGGTGCCGCCATGCTGTGCTACGTGACCCCCAAAGAGCACCTGGGCCTGCCGAACGAAGAAGACGTCAAGCAAGGCGTGATCGCCTACAAGATTGCTGCCCACACGGCCGACGTTGCCCGCAAACGCAAAGGCGCCCAAGATCGCGACGACGCGCTTTCCAAAGCCCGCTTCGAGTTTGACTGGAAGGAACAATTCCGCTTGTCACTCGACCCAGAAACAGCTCAGCGATACCACGACGAAACGCTTCCTCAAGACACCTTCAAGAGCGCCCATTTCTGCAGCATGTGCGGACCGAAGTACTGCTCGATGAAGATCACCGAGGACATTCGCCAAATGGCGAAAGATAAGAAACTGGTCGAACTCCCAACGACCTGATCAGCCCTGCAAACCACAGGTTTCGCACCAAAACGATCCCAAGCCTCGGAATTGCTTCGCAGCTCCGAGGCTTTTTTTGCGAGTAAATCGCAACCTCATCTCAAACCGCGACCGGAAAACCAACCGACTCGACGCCACCGATCGGCCTACCAACCTGAGCCTCCGGATGGTCCAATCAGAACACGACACTATTCTGATACCGACTCAAAAGAACCAACGGACCTGAAGCAACGAATCGGTGGCATTCTGCTCGAGGCGACGAGCGCCCGAATGACGCTGCCAACAAAAGGACGGAACCATGATTCTGATCGCCACTCTGCTGGCAGTTGTCCTGCCGGTACTGACCTTTCTTATCGACAAGATGCTCAAGCAACAACGAGAACGCTGGGAAGATAAACGGCAACGCCTGTTGGCGTTCGGCGAAAACGACGATGAATCGTCGCCCCTGCACTCACTCACGCGCGACGCACTTCCCCCGGCGAACGACGAAGACTTGCAATCCCCTTACGAATCCGGCAATCCGTACCAGCCTCCTCAGTGAGCCCGGCCTCCTCAGTGAGCCCGGCCTTCTTCGAGATGATGCTTGTGCCGCACGATATCGCCGCTGACCATGTAAATGGTTTCTTCGGCGACGTTGGTGGCCATATCGGCGATTCGTTCGATGTGCCGAGTGGCACTGAAGCAGTGAACAGCGGGCTCGATCCAGTCCGTGTCGGTTTTCATCATCGACTGCAACTCTTCGATCAGCTCGACATTCAAACGATCGACCTCGTCGTCGCGAGCAATCACTTCGCGAGCGAGATTCGCGTCTTGCTCGATGAAAGAATCCAGAGCGGAACGAACCATTTCCAAAGTGATTGTCACCATTTGGTTGATGTCCTCCGGCACCTTGAACAATGGGAATAAATCCAATGACTTGCTTCGCTCTGCGATGTTGCAAGCCAAGTCCGCCATGCGCTCCAGGTCACCGTTGAGCTTGATCGCGGACACCATCCAACGCAAATCAATCGCAACGGGCTGGTAGAGCGCCAGCAACTTCAAGCACTCCTCCTCAATCCGAATGTCTTTCTCATCGACCCTGTCATCGGTTTCAATCACCCGAACAGCCATTTCAGGACGTCGCTCAACAAGCGATCTCACCGACATGTTGATCATCTGCTCGACAACGCCGAACTGCTCCACCAAATCGGCACGGAGATCCTGAACGGCTCGATGAAGATGCTTGCTCATAAATGACACCAATGACGCCAATCAACGGGTACAACCCGTCGAATGACAAGAATGAAAGGGAACGGCTTGTCAACGCAAGGAAACCGGATCAACCGAAACGGCCGCGGACATAATCGTCGGTTCGTTTTTCGCGAGGCTTGGTGAAGACGTCTTGCGTGGGCCCTGATTCAACCAACTTTCCTTCAAAGAAGAAAGCGGTCCGATCGCTACACCGACTCGCCTGCTGCATATTGTGGGTCACCATCACGATGGTGTACTGCTCCCGCAACTCGTAGATCAGATCCTCGATCGCCAGAGTGCTGGCAGGGTCCAAAGCGCTACAGGGTTCGTCCATCAAGAGAACTTCGGGGCCAACCGCGATTGCGCGCGCGATACACAACCGTTGTTGCTGACCACCAGACAACCCCAGTGCGGGTGCGTGAAGGCGATCCTTCACCTCATCCCAAACCGCCGCTTTGCGAAGTGACCACTCAACCAACTCATCCAGCTCAGTGCGACTCAGATAGAGGTGCAACTTAGGGCCGAACGCAACGTTCTCGTAAATGGATTTAGGAAACGGGTTGGGCTTTTGAAACACCATCCCGACGCGACGACGAAGGTTCACAACGTCCGTCGTTTGTGCCAGCACGTCCAAGTCGTCGATCATCAACGTTCCGCGACTGTTGGCCGAAGGAACGATGTCGTTCATTCGGTTGATCCAACGCAACAACGTGCTCTTGCCGCAACCGCTGGGACCGATGAAGGCGGTCACCTGGTTGCGTGGTACATCAAGTGACAGGTTGTGAATCGCTTGAAACGATCCGTACCACGCATTGAAATCTGCAATTCGAATGCAAGTTTCTGTCGCAGCCTCCGCTTGTGCGGGTGCGTCCGACTGTGGATTGACCGATGGAGAGACTTCTGACATCGTGGAGGTATTCGCGTTTAGAGCATTCATTGGACCGTTTTTATCCCACCCGCATTTTTTGTCGTAGATAAATCGCTGCTGAATTCATCAGCAACAAAACGGCAAGCAACACGATAATCGCCGCTGCGGCGAGCTCTTGATAGGCTGCTTGCTGACGACCGGCCCAATTAAAAATCAAGACCGGCATCGTAACCACATTATCCATCAAATTCTGGGGCCCGGAGTTCTTTGCCACCGCTGCCCCCAGAACAACCAAGATCGGTGCCGCTTCCCCAATCGCTCGTCCCATGGCCAAAATGGATCCGGTCATGATACCCGGCACGGCAGCCGGGAGCGAAACATTCCGGACCGTTTGCCACTTGGTGGCCCCCAGCCCAAACGAAGCTTCCCGCAGACTGGGAGCAACGCCGCGAAGAGCTTCTTGAGACGCGATGATCACGATTGGCAAAATGACCAAGGAAAGCGTCAGCCCCGCGGCAAGGAAACTTTTGCCAAACGGCAACCTCAGGTAGTACCACTTGGTCTCGGAGTACGAACCTCCGCTTTGGCCTTTGCGAACCGTTCTTTTTTGAACCTCTGGATCACTCGGCTTAGGCTGCCCCGATGCAGGGTCCCAAATCGCCAACTCAAACAGTTCGCCGTCACGACCAACGGCCTGAGTCGGAGCGTCAATCTGGATCGTTTTCTCCGACTCATCCTCCTGCGGAATCAGGACCGTGTGACCACCACCGGCAAGCGACAGAACTTGGTAGTAGTGCTTCACACCAAACAATTCCGTTCCGCTGGACTCGTTGACCTGGATCCGACCAAAGATGTTGAACATGAAGACGAACAAGCTCAGGCCCAACAATCCGTAAACGATCGAGGGAACACCGGCTAGATTCGAGATATTCAACTGAATGAAGCTATGCAGCATCCGTAGAGGCTTACTGGTTGGCTTGAACTCCTCCAAGAAGATCGCCGTGCCAACGCCCAGAGGCAACGCGGATGCAGCGCAAATGCCACAGATGAAAATCGACCCAACAATCGACGGCCACATACCGGCAGAGTCAGGATTGAGTTCACTGTGCGAGTTCTGCAACAAATCCCAGGTCAACCGAGAATGGCCCTGCCATCCGATGGAAACCAAAAGAACGCCCAGAACCACCACGCTGAGACCAGAGATCAAAACGCAGAGCAGATAGAACAGACGGCTGTACAATTTTCGCCGACTCGAATTGTCAGTCGACGTCGCAAATCCGCCCCCGGGATAACCGGTTTCCGGCGGTGGGCCGCTGTCGTCGACCAGTGAGCTAGAAGCTGTCGCCATAAGATTGATGTGTGGAAGAAAAGACGAGAAATGACTTAGGAGTAAACTTCTTGGTAGCGACGGCGGATCAACTGGCCGACCAAGGTCATCCCAAACGTGATCACAAACAGTGTGATGGCAACCGCGTACAGACTGAAGTATTGAACCGTCCCGTACTCGTTCTCACTTTTGATCATTTCGACAATGAAGCCTGTCATCGTCTGAGACTGCTCACGTGGATCCGCGGTGAAAGTAGCTCTCGTTCCGGCTGCCAACGCCACCACCATCGTCTCGCCAATCGCGCGGCTGAACGCCAGCAAGAAAGCGGAGATAATGCCCGAGAGTGCAGCAGGCACGACCACTTTGATCGACGTCTCAAATGGGGTGCATCCCAAACCATACGCCCCTTCGCGAAGAGCCAGGGGAACCGCATGCAGTGCGTCCTCTGACAAACTGCTCACCATCGGCAAGCAAAGAATCCCCACAGCGATGCCGGCACTGGTCGCATTGAACGTGTCGAACCCGCCACCGGAAAAGAACTGCAATGAAGGGCTGACCACCAAAACCGCGAAATACCCCAGGACCACCGTTGGGATCCCAGCGATGACTTCCAAAGTCGGCTTCAACACCGACCGAACACGCTTCGAAGCAAACTCAGACAAAAAGATTGCCG
>NZ_JBICHO010000212.1:0-3563 GCF_043100905.1 Rhodopirellula sp. JB055
TCTGTCAGGACTTGGTTTTAAGCTAGTGGACGAGGCCACGAGTCCTGAACTGGCGTCAAATCCAAAGACTCGTGGCCTCGTCCACTGCGATCCATCTTCACTTTTGGCTGTGACAGACCACTCGATAACTCGTGCAGGGATCAGTCGATGGCTGAACCAAAGTCATCGACGATGGTTGGTTGGCGATGGATGTGAACCCAGTCGAATTGACTGATCAGTTTTTGGTGGATTTGATCGAGCGTCATGTCTTTCAGCGAGTCATCCGAATCGGGGCACAGTCCCGATGTTTTCGCGGCCCAGCGGACGATCGTTTCAGGCGTCATGCCTTGTTCTCGAAAATGTGACAGACGTGTGTCACCGTGACGTTTGGCGAGGCGTCGCCCGTCGGTGCCGGTGACCAGTGGCACGTGTGCGTGGCTGGGCGGCGAATGTCCCAGTGCTTCGTAGAGTTGAAGCTGCCGAAACGTGCTGAGGATCAAGTCGTCGCCACGGACGACTTCCGTGACTCCCGCGTCGATGTCATCGATGACGACCGCAAGTTGATATGCCGCCAAGCAGTCGGTTGCTGTTTCCGCTTTTCTCGTGATGGGAAAGTCGCCGATGTCTCGAATGGGATCGCAGGTGACATCGCCGTGGACTCGATCAAAAAAACGATCGGGTTTCGCGTGCATTCGAAAGCGAAAGCAGAACGGTTTGTCTTCCGGCAGCGGATCGCCGTTTTTCCAACCCGCACAGGTTCCGGGATAGACCGGTGCATCGGGTGTCCATCCCGAGGCGGTGCTTTCATGCGGGGCCGATGCGGCGGCTTCGATGTCGCGACGCGTGCAGCTGCATGGGTACACGCGATCAGCGTCGAGCAAACGTTCGCGGGCCCGGTCGTACAGCGGCGATCGTTCGGTTTGGATAATCGGGTCGCCATCCCAATCCATGCCGAGCCATCTCAGGTCCGTGATCGCTTGTTCGGTCGCCCAAGGTTTGATGCGTGGCGAATCGATGTCCTCGATCCGCAGAATCAAACGCGCGTTTTGGGACCGAGCACTCCAGTACGCGATCAGGAATGTTCTCGCGTTGCCGAGGTGCTGTGCTCCCGTTGGCGAAGGTGCCAATCGGCAAACGGCACTGGACATTAAAATTCGGCGTTGCCCGGCGTGCGTGGGAACGGGATCACGTCACGAATGTTCGCCATGCCGGTCACGTACTGGACGGCTCGTTCCAATCCCAAACCGAATCCCGCATGGGGCACGGTGCCGTACCGACGCAGGTCGACGTACCACCAGTATTCCGATTCGTCCAAGCCGCCTTCGGCCATGCGGCGTTGCAGCACATCGAGACGTTCTTCTCGCTGCGACCCGCCGATGATTTCGCCGACGCCGGGAACCAACACGTCCATCGCGGCGACCGTTTTGCCGTCGTCACTGACTCGCATGTAGAACGGTTTGATCGACGATGGGTAGTCCGTCAGGATGACTGGGCCGCCGACGACGCTGGTCAAATACCGTTCGTGTTCGGCTTGCAGGTCCGTGCCCCACTCAACCGGGTATTCGAACTTTTCATCACAGGCGAGCAAGCGTTCGACCGCGTCGGTGTAGGTCATGTGTTCGAACGGTTTTTCGATCACCGATTTGAGTTGATCGATTTTTCCTTTCTCAATTCTTTCGTTGAAGAACTCCATGTCTTCGCCGCAATGCGAGAGGCAATCCGAGAAGACTCGTTTGAGAAATCTTTCCGCCAATTGCATGTTGTCGTGGAGGTCGTAGAAGGCGGCTTCGGGTTCGACCATCCAGAACTCGGCCAGGTGCCGCGACGGGTTGCTGTTTTCGGCGCGGAAGGTGGGCCCGAAGGTGTACACGCGAGACAACGCCGTCGCGTACGTTTCCGCTTCCAGTTGGACGCTGACCGTCAGATGGGTTGGCTTTTGAAAGAAATCTTGTTTCGTATCAAAAGGGCGATTCGAACCGGCCAGTTTTTCCAGGTTCAGCGTGGTGACGCGGAACATTTCGCCGGCGCCTTCGCAGTCGCTGGCTGTGATGATCGGCGTGTGCAGGTAGTTGAAGCCTTCGTCGTCGAAGAAACGGTGGATCGATTGGCTGATCCGGTTGCGAACTCGCATCACGGCGCCAAGCGTGTTGGTGCGAGCTCGGAGGTGCGACCATTCGCGAAGTTTTTCGAACGAGTGCCGTTTTTTTTGCAGTGGGTAGGTTTCTCCATCGCACCAGCCGATGACGCGAATGGAGCTGGCGATCATTTCGGTCGCCTGCCCTTTGGCGGGGGACTCAACCAGCTCGCCTTGAATGACAACGCTGCATCCCGCCGTCAGTTTTTGGATCTCATCGGTATAGTTTTCCAGGTCGGCGGGGGCGACGACTTGCAGATTGCCCAGAGACGTGCCGTCGTTGACTTCCAAGAAGCTGAAACCACCTTTGCTGTCGCGGCGTGTTCGGATCCACCCGCGAATTTCGAGAGGGCGTCGCAACTCGGTGCTGGTGCGGCAGGCGTCAATTGTGGTCCAGTCCATGGGAGCAATCATCGAGCGTTGGAGGAAGACAAATGGATGAACCGTGTATCGTAACGAATTGGTTCTGAATCGCCTCCACCACAACGGCAGCGATTCCCATTAAGCTAAGGGCTGACGTGTTTCCCTCCCCGCTCCTCGATTGCCCCCATCCTGACCCATGCCCACCGCGTCCGCGTCTGAGTCCAGTTCCAATCCTTCCGAGCCTTCCAATGCATCAGGGTCGATCGATCACGTGTTGATTGAAGATCGCCTGTTTCATCCACCGACCGAGTTCACATCCAAAGCGGTGATCTCGACGGAGGAACAGTACGAGAAGCTGGCCGCTGCCGCTCGCGACAACCCGGACGAATTTTGGCGAGCCGAAGCACTCGAACATTTGCACTGGTTCGAACCATTTGACACGGTGTGCGACTGGCAACCCCCTCATGCGAAGTGGTTCGTCGGTGGCAAGACCAACGCCAGTTACAACTGCGTCGACGCCCACGTGGCGGCGGGACGCGGTGATCGAACGGCGATCATTTGGGAAGGGGAGCCCGTTGAAGACGGAAAGCCTCGCGATCAACGCACGCTCACCTTTGCGGAATTGCAAACCGAAGTCGCCAAGTGCGCCGAGGGCCTGACTCAGTTGGGGATTGGTGTTGGAGACGTGGTCAGCATTTACATGCCGATGACGCCGGAACTCGCCATCGCGATGTTGGCGTGTGCTCGCATCGGTGCGGTTCACTCGGTGATCTTTGCTGGGTTCAGTGCCGCTTCGATTGCGGAACGAAACAATGACGCTTCGGCCAAACTGATGATCACATCGGATGGCTTGTACCGTCGCGGCAAGATTTTGCCGCTCAAAGAAACGGTCAATGAAGCGCTGGAAAATTCTTCGACCGTTGAGCACTGCTTGGTGCTCCGCCGCACCGGTGAAGAAGTGCCGATGCAAGAAGGTCGAGACGTTTGGTGGCACGACGTCGTGGACAGCCAACCGGGTGAGATGTCAGCGAAGCCGCTCGATAGCGAAACGCCTCTGTTCATCCTGTACACGTCGGGCAGCACCGGA
>NZ_JBICHO010000213.1:0-5791 GCF_043100905.1 Rhodopirellula sp. JB055
AAATAAAAGTGCACGACCTCCTTGCGGGCGGGGGGCGCAAGACGTTGGCGATGCAGTACCTCAAAACGGCACGATCTCCCTTGGGGAGGGGCGAGAGCCCAATGGAAATGAATTGGGTGTTCGCGAAATTAGCGGCAGGGCGCGGGCCCTCCGGTCGCACACCGGGTGGCTCGCGCCGCTCCGCTAAGAGTCTCGCCCTCGCCCGAGTTGTCACGGCATCGTTGCTGTTGATTACGGGGGCGGAAACGTTGTCGGCACAAGTCGTGCAGCTTCCGAGCGTGCGACGGTTTTCCTCCACCAGCAGCATGTTGATTCCCGATCAAGGGACGGGATCGATCGGTGGCGTGTCGTCTTATCAAAGCGGGCGTTCTTCGCGTGGGCGGATCTCGCCTGGCGGAGCCTTCGGTGGTGTCACTCGGTCTGGCAACGCATCGGTCTCCGTGACGATCATCGATCATGATGAGATCGACCGCCGATTGCTCGGCGATGCGGACCCGCGACCATTTGCGAAACAAAACGCACAACAAGAAACGATTGCCGATGCGAAAGCGTTGGTGCAAAACGCGAGGCGGTTGCTCCAGGCCGGCGATCGTTTGCGAGCCCAAGGCACTTACGAATTAGCACTTCATCGCTTGGTTCGTTTGTCAAAACAAAGTCCGCCTTCGCGAACTACATCGAGTCATGTGGCGGCGGAATCGTCCAGTCTAAATTACATGTTGGCTTATGCCTGTCGTGAGTACGCACAGCATTTTGGTGAGTTGCCCACGTGGGTACCGGCTGATCGTCGTGTCTCTCGTTCCAAAATCGTAGCGGCTGGGCGCGAGCCCTCCGGTCACGCACCGGGCGGCTTGCGCCGCTCCGCTAAAAGAACGGGCAGCATGCCGATGACAGAGGTGAGGCCATGATGTCACGACAGATGGGCGTGCGTTCCTGCCGCGATTTTTGCCGGCGGTTTGGTGTTGGATTGCGCGCTGGTGCGGACTTGTTGAAGTTGTTGGAGAGCGAGGCCAAACACGGATCGGCCCAGCAACGCGTCGCCATGAACAAGATTCGCGAGGGGGCCAAAGACGGTCACGCGATCAGTGAGATGATGCGGCATCAGAAGCCTTTCTTTCCGCCCTTGATGGTGGTGATGACGCGGGTCGGTGAGACGACCGGCAGGCTGGAGCGGACCATGTTGGCGCTATCCGAGCACTACGCCCAGCAGTACACGCTGCGTCAGAATTTTATCCGCGCGATCGCTTGGCCCGGACTTCAGTTGCTGATCGCCATCGGCGTGGTCTCGTTGCTGATTTGGATCATGGGTGTGTTGACCGCTCCGACTGGCGGTCAAATGACGGACATGCTGGGATTTGGGCTGCGTGGGCCCAAGGGAGTGTTGATCTTCTGGTCTTACGTCGCGGTTGTCGCTGCCATGCTCGGTGGGATTTACCTGGCCGTTCGAAAGAACGTTGGTGGCATTCAGAACGTGGTGCCCTTGGTGTACAAGGTTCCAAAGATTGGTGGTGCCATTCAAACGATCACCTTGGCTCGGTTTGCCTGGACGTTGTCGTTGTCGTTGGATGCTGGGATCAACCCGATTGATTCGATCAAGCTATCGTTGGACTCGACCGACAGTTCGTATTATCGAAGCGGAGCCAAATCGGCGGAAGACGCCATTCGCGGCGGGGCGACTTTGAGTGAGACGCTCAATCAAACTCATTTGTTCCCCGAAGAATTCATCACTCAGATCGAGATCGCGGAACTGTCGGGGACGGACGCGGAATCCATTGACCAGTTGGCTGAGGACTACGACGAGCGCGCCAAAGGAGCGATGAAAACGATCGCGGGTGTGGCGACGGGGGTGATTTGGGTTTGTGTTTCGATGTTCTTGATCTTCCTGATTTTTCGTATCTTTGGGAAAATCATGGGCTTCTATCAGCAGGGTTTTGAACCGATTTAGCGGGAGGCGTCTTCGCAACGCTAGCCACTCGTTTATAGTCGTGAGTTGTTTCGCGATTCAGACAACACGCTTGCTTCATCAAATCAGGATTCAGACAAACCCGTGGTCGACAAAGAACAACCTGCCGAACGAACGCCTTTTTTTGTCGACAAGAACGCGCCTCACAACGAAGTCGACTACCCTCGAATCGAAGCGGCCGTGCGCGAGATCTTGGAAGCCGTCGGTGAGGATCCCGATCGCGATGGGTTGTTGGAAACACCCGAACGTGTCGCGCGGATGTACGCTGAGATGTTCGCCGGTTTGAAATCCGATCCCGGCCGTCACCTTGCGAAAGTCTTTGCCGAGGACTACGACGAAATCGTGTTGGTGCGAGACATCAGTTTCTGCAGCATGTGCGAGCACCATCTGCTGCCGTTCACGGGCAAGGCTCACATCGCTTATTTGCCGAGCGGCAAAGTCGTGGGGCTGAGCAAGCTGGCTCGCGTGGTCGAGGAAGTCGCTCGACGTCCGCAGGTTCAAGAGCGATTGACTCACACGGTTGCTAACCTGATCGAGGATCGGTTGTCGGCGCGAGGCGTTGCCGTGGTGGTTGAGTCGACTCACAGTTGCATGACGATGCGAGGCATTCGCAAACCCGGCAGCTTGTGCCTGACCAGTGCGATGCGAGGCACGTTCAAGACCGACCCGAAGTCACGCGCCGAAGTCTTGGGGCTGATCAACCGCGCGGCGTCGTAGCTGGATTCGTCGGGATTCAGTGTGGTCCCTCGCTGACCGGGTAGTGATTTGGTAGCCGGATTCGCTAAGAATTCGGAGGGGCGAGATGGTGCGCGGTCCGAATTCTGTGGAATCCGGCTACGTCGAGGCGGCCTTGCTAACGCGGCGGGTTGTGACGGGGGCGTTGTAGGCCAGGTTGTACCTGGCGGGGTGATTGGACGGACGACGTGGGTCTTGCGGGTGTGGTTGGACGCCTCGCTTTGTTCCAAAGCATCGGCTGGGTGCCAGGTGATAACCTGGCCTACGGGTGTAGCTGGATTCGTCGGGATTGAGTGTGGTCCCTCGCTGACGCTTCGGGTTGTGATTTAGTCGATTTCACAACCCGACGCGTGAGCGAGGGACCCACACGCTCGTTGCAATGTCACGTGATCCCTCGCTGACCGAGTTGTGATGTTGGTCGCCGGGTTCGCCAAGAATTCGGAGGTGCGAGATGGTGCGCGGTCCGAATTCTGGCTAATTTGGCTACGTTGAGGTGGCCTTGCCGTTTTGCGTCATCAGCGACACCACAACCAACGTGATCAAGGCCAACGGGATCGTCACGATGCCGGGTTGGCTGAATGGCACGGGGCTGCTCAATGGATCGATGCCGTAAACCTTTTCAAAGGTGTCCGCGGACAACAAGATCCATCCCAGCGAACTGAACATGCCGACGATGACACTGGCGACGATGCCTTGGGCCGTCGTGCGTTTCCAAAACAGCAGCATGATCAGCGCGGGCAAGTTCGCACTGGCCGCGATGCTGAAGGCCCAGCCCACCAGGTAGCTGACGTTGAGATTGCGGAACAGGATGCCCAACACAATCGCGATCGCCCCCACGATCACGGCCGCCAATTTCGCGATTCGAACCTGATGGTTTTCACTGAACTGGATCCCCATCACACCGCTCAGCAAATCATGGGCGACGGCGCCACTGCTGGCCAGAATCAAACCGCTGACCGTTCCCAAAACCGTCGTGAACGCGATCGCGGAGATGATCGCAAACAGCAGTCCGCTCATCCCGCGAGCCAGTAACGGTGCGGCCATGTTGCTGTTCGTGACGTCCAGCGTGCCGCTGGTCATGGCACCCAGGCCGAGGTACAGCGTCAGGACGTAGAAGAATCCGATGCTGGTGATGCCAACGATCGTGCTCTTGCGAGCCGCAGCGGCATCTTTGACTGTGTAGTAGCGAATCAAAATGTGTGGCAGCGAGGCGGTGCCGCAGAACAACGCCAGCATCAACGACAGGAAGTTGAACTTGCCCGTCCAGCTATCGCTGCGAATGCCAGCGAACCGTGGATGCTCGCCAGGCCGGAGGACTTGCGAACCACTGGTTGGCTTTTGATAGAAGACTTTGGTGGTCGAGCCATCTTCGTTCTTCAGCGTTTCATTGCCCCACAGCACCACTGTGCTGCGATTGAGAACGTCGAAGAACTCGAGCGGACCGAGTGGCCCAGTTTCGGCTTGCCCGATGTATTCGTTCGGCAGCACCTTGATTCGACCGACGGGACGCAAGTGGCCTTCGCCAGGTTGGTCGCCTTGGGGGAGTCCACCGATCAACGTGTCGCCGTTGGGCAGCGTCGTGATCGACTGGGCTTCCGAGACGATCATCGTCCCGTCCTCTTGGATGTCAGCGCGGTACACGTCGTAGCCGTCGCTGTCTTTGCGAGTGAATTGGAGGTACTGATCATTGTCGGCCCAGTTGGATGGCTCGACCAGTTCACGGTTCATTGCCTCCGCGATGGCTTGGCGATCAAACTCGCCGATCGAGAGGCTGCGAGATGGGAAGGATTCGTTGTCGACTTTGAATCCTTGTTGCAGCACCATCACGACCAAGATCGCGCTGAAGACAACCAGCAGCGATCCTTTGAGGAACTGGACCCAAGTGGTCGAAACCATGCCGGCGGTGACCACGATCGTGATCACGACGGCACCAACCAACAGCACCCCGACCCAGTGTGGGAAACCCAGCAAGGGTTGAATCAGAACCCCGGCGCCGACCATTTGCGGGATCAGATAGAACACGCTGACGATCAGCGTGCTGATCCCCGCCGCGGCCTTGATCCCTCTGGAATCAAACTTGGCGTCAAGTGCATCGGCGAAGGTGAATTTTCCGAGTCGTGTCATCGGTTCGGCGATCACGAACAACGCCACGATCCAGCCGGCCAAGTAGCCAATCGAATACAAGAAACCGTCGTAGCCGTAGGCGGCGATCATCCCGCAAATGCCTAGAAATGATGCCGCGGACAGGTAGTCTCCCGCGAACGCGATCCCGTTGATGAACCAAGGGATTTGACCGTGGGCGGCGAAGTAGCCGGCCGACGATTTGGCTTTGCCACCCAGATAAAAACTCAGGCCGATCGTGAAGCCGACGAAGGCGAAGAAGACGACGACGGCGGTCATGGAAGGTTGGTAAATCATTCCGATGCCTCCGACGCTTGAGGCTCATCCGGGGTCTTCATTCCGTAGATCAACGCCATGCCGATCGCGACCAAGATCAGCGCGAATCCGTAGACGATCGCCAGATTCAAGCCCGCGAAAACGATGGTGTCCATCGTCTCGGCTCGAAAGGCGTTGAGCAGCACAAACCCGCCGTAGAGCAACAGGTAGATGACGAACAAGACCAGGCCCAACCGGGAGGCTTTGGCGGTGGCGGGAGTTGGCGTGGGTGCGTCGGAGGTGACCGATGCATCGGTTCCAGGGGCGGGATCGGAGGCGGACAAGGCGGGGACTTTTGCTACGAGGGGAAGAGGCGGCGATCATCGAACGACGCAGTCTATCCGAATCAAAGTGCCCGTTGTGGTTGGAAGCGTTGTAGCCGGATTCGCCAGAGAACCAGTGTGGTCCCTCGCTGACGCGTTCGGGTTGTGATTTACTCGATTTCACAACCCGACGCGTGAGTTTTGAAGTTGCGCTTTTGCGTGAGGCATTGTTTTTTACATAACCCGACGCGTCAGCGAGGCGAAGTCGACATCGTTTTCCCTCGCTGACGCTTCGGGTTAGGATTCAATCGACAGGCCGTCACGTGTCGGGTTGTGATTGACGGCCTCCGCGTTCGACACGCCATCAATCCTCGTCGTCTTCGAACACGTCATCAGC
>NZ_JBICHO010000214.1:0-7997 GCF_043100905.1 Rhodopirellula sp. JB055
GCTTGTTCGACAATGTGGCTGTCGCCGATCTCACGGATCGTTTGCAGTGCCGCGGCCAAGTTGGATCCGTCGTTGGCCATCACCGGAGTGAACGTTTGAGGCGATGGCAATCGAGCGGGCGCATGCGAGTCACATCGGAACGTGTCGTAGAACCTCCATCCCCGCAATTGCTCCTTCATCACGATGATCTCGGGTGCCGCAAACGGATCGGCGTACTCGGTCATCAGGCTTGTCCCGCGAGACAAATGTAAATCGATGTCTTGCCACTTCCCTTTCCCCGATCGGCATCGCAAGTTCGCTCCCTTGCGATCAACACACAGCGATCTCGCATCCGGTGTCGGCCCGGTCCAAATGCATTCCCGTTTGATCTCCGGGTCACCATCGAACATGGAGTTGGACGGAATCGGGTGACCCAGGTCGATGCAGTAGCTCATCGGATCGGCGGAGAACGCGAGTTTCAATGCCTTTGGTTTTCGACGCAAGGTTCCTTGCACGGGAACCTCACCCCGCTTCATTTCGTTGGAAAGCGATTCCGGACCCGCCCAAAGCACAGATTGGAACCCACCTTCTTCCGCCAACGATTGGTTCAGGTTGCCATTGGCTGCGGAAGCAATCAAACGCAGCGAACGATACAGATTCGTTTTGCCGCTGCCGTTTGGTCCGGTGACCACCGTCAACTCACCCAGTCGCACGGTCAGCGAGCGGATCGAACGGTAGCCGGCGATTGCGATTCGGTGGATCAAGAGAAAGGCACCGTGGGGATCCAGAGTCGGACGTGTTTCTGGTAGCGATGATAGTCCTCCCCGAACCGAAGCTGAAGATCGCGTTCTTCGACGGGACGCACAAAGACGTGCCAGACCACTGCCCCGCAAAGTGCGTAGCCGATGGCTGGAAGGCTGCCGAGGAACCATCCCACTGCGACGCCCTGAACGATGCCCGCGAGTGCCATCGGGTTGCGAACATAGCGGTACGGACCGGCGATCACCAAACGAGGTGCGGTGGCCGTGGGCAGAGGCGTGCCATCGCCGCGAATCGCCATCGTGATGCCGCTCCATAGCCCAAGCGACGATGCAACGAGAAACAAACCACCGGACAATGGTGACTGCAGCGGATGTTGGAACACTTGCCATCCGAGTCGAAGTTGCAGTTCAACAATTCCCATCGGCAGCACCCACAGAAACGTCCCCCAGAAGATCACGGTTTGCCCCAGAGTCAACGCGGTTGCAACAGCGGGGTTCATCGAAGCAACGCGAATCGTGGCGGGAGATTGCGATGTGTTTCCATGGATCGTTGCCATGGACAGAGACAACCCAGCCATGCAAACCATCATCGTCGATGCGATCCAGGCTTCTCCGGTTTGAAGGCTGGTCGCGATGCACACCAAGGTTGGGTACCAAGTGACCGCGGCAACGGCCCAGACCAACGTGGTGGCCGAAGACGCTTGACGCCACACGCAAATCGCGGCCAAGAGCGAGCCAGCGATAATCAACAGAAAGTCCGCCATCCAAAACGAAAGCAGTGCACCATTCGGCCAAGCAGTGGGCTGAAACCACTGAATGCTGGCCGGATAGACAAGCAACAACACCCACCACGCCAGCGTGCCAATGGCTTGCACGACGAGATAGGCGGAGACAATCCGAACGGGAGTGTCACTTGTCTCGGTCGGGACGCGTGGCGTTTGCGGTTCGTGAATGCTGATCACTTGGAATCGAACTGCTCGAAAAGGCTCCATGATACGTCGGGAAAGCCCGGGCGTCCCATGCCAATGGAGATGCTGGATTCGGTTTGGGGGTGGTCGTTCGACATACACTGTTGTGGCGGACCTTGGAATCTTTCCTCTATTGTGTGTTCAGCGGCAGCCAGGTCGCCGTTCACAGGGCAAGGACAAACGTTCGCGACAGGCATGACGCATGGGAACCACTCGAAATCAGATCGATCAACCCGCCACTGGTGTCTTGGCTCAGTCGGGCCAAGACGCGGATCGGATCATTTCGAGCAAAACGTGGCGTGTTGTTCGCTGGACCGTGATGCTTTGCATTCTGTTGGCTGTGCTCACGATTGTTCGGTCACTGCCGTTGGATCAAGCCATGTCGGTGGCGCAGGACTGGATCGCGGGTTTAGGAGTTTGGGGGCCGGTGGGACTGGTGTTGCTCTACATCGTGGCCACGGTTTTGTTCGTGCCAGGAACCATCCTCACGTTGGTAGCAGGAGCCATGTTCGGCCTTGCCGTTGGCACCGTCGTGGTGTCGATCGGGTCGACCGTCGGTGCGTCGTTGGCGTTCTTGATTGCTCGTTATGGAGCCCGAGAGAAGGTCGCGGAGTTGGCCAAGCGAAACCGCCACTTCGGTGCAATGGATCGTGCGATTGCTGAGGGAGGCTGGAAGATTGTGGGGATGCTGCGGTTGTCACCGGCGATTCCTTTCAACTTGCAGAACTACTTGTATGGACTGACACCTGTCCGATTTTGGCCCTACGCGGTGACCAGTTGGATTGCGATGCTGCCGGGCACGTTTCTGTTTGTTTACATCGGACATGTGACGGGGGCAGCGGTTGGTTCGGATCGTCAACGATCGATGGCGGAATGGATCATGTTGGCGGTGGGGTTGTTGGCGACGGTGGTGGTGACGGTCTATGTGACTCGTTTGGCCAGTCAAAAGTTGAAGGAAGAAGTCGATGAGTCCGGGGCGGACGATGGGGCGGGCCAAGTGGCCGATACATGACCCGGTCGAAACAAAGCCACTCAGCTGAACAAAGATCACAGCCACAACCCACGGAAACGAAACAGATGAATGCGCTGCTTCCACATGACGAACACAATCAAAAGCTGGAGTCCAACGTCCATCCACCGGAGTGGACCAATCCAACTCCGACTCGACCGTATCATTTGGTTGTCATCGGTGCCGGAACCGCAGGGTTGGTGACCGCCGCCGGAGCAGCCGGGTTGGGAGCCCGGGTCGCGTTGATCGAGCGAGACTTGATGGGAGGAGATTGTCTGAACGTCGGTTGTGTGCCGTCAAAAGGAATCATCGGTGCGGCACGCGTTGCCGCGGCGGCGAAGAAAGCAAGCGAATTTGGGATTGAGATTCCAAATGTCCAAGTTGATTTCGCTGCGGTGATGGAGCGAATGAGGAAGCTGCGGGCGGGAATCAGTCACAATGATTCGGCGACTCGGTTCAGCGATCTTGGCGTCGATGTGTACTTTGGCCAAGCAAGCTTTCAAGATTCCAGCTCGATCCGAGTTGGTGGAGATGAGAAACAGGGAGGCGTTGAACTGCCTTTCAAACGCGCCGTGATTGCAACTGGGGCTCGCGCATCGGCACCACCCATCGACGGTTTGAGTGAGGTGAACTACTTGACCAATGAATCCATTTTTTCGCTCACCGAAATCCCGCGCCGGTTGGGGATCATCGGAGCGGGGCCGATTGGATGTGAAATGGCACAAGCGTTTGCTCGGCTTGGGGCGGAGGTGTTCTTGGTGGAATCCTCCGACGGCATTCTGCCTCGCGAAGATCGGGAGGCCGCGGAAATTGTTCAAGCAGAGATGCTTCGCGATGGGGTGAATTTGCTTTGTTGTGGTCGCAAACTGGCGATCAAAAACCAAGGCGGCATTCGGTTGACGGTGGAGTCGCAAGGGGAAAGCTACGATGAACCCGTTGATCAATTGTTGGTGGCGGTTGGTCGGGCACCCAATGTTGAGAAGTTGAACTTGGAAGCCGCGGGCGTTGAATTCGATCGGCAAGGCGTCCAGGTCAACGACCATTTGCAGACCACGAATTCAAACATTTTTGCCGCGGGCGATATCTGTTCGAAATACCAGTTCACGCACACCGCTGACTTTCAAGCTCGGATTGTGATTCAGAACGCTTTGTTCGCGCTCGGCCCATTCGGCAAAAAGAAGGCCAGTGATTTGGTGATCCCTTGGGCCACCTACACATCACCCGAGATCGCTCATGTTGGAATGTATGAGACGGATGCGAAAAAGGCGGGGATTGAAATTGACACTTACGTTCAACATCTCAGTGAAGTCGATCGAGCTATTTTGGAAGGCCAAGACAAGGGCTTCGTGAAGGTTCACACCAAGAAGGGAACCGACAAGATCGTGGGTGCAACCATTGTCGCTGAAAACGCTGGAGACATGATCTCCGAAATCACCGTGGCGATGACTGCATCGATTGGACTGGGCAAAATTGGAAGTGCCATTCACCCGTACCCCACGCAATCCGAAGCGATTCGCAAGTTGGGCGACCAATACAGTCGTACCAAGCTGACTCCGCTGAGTAAAAAGATCCTTGGAGTTTTGCAGCGAATCAACGTCGGAAGCTGAGACTCAACACTCCCGGTCCCCGTTGGTTCAGAAACCATCGGGGACTTGGTTCAACCAGACATCACAATTCAGATGATTGCATGTCGGGGCTGTTTCGAATCAGCGGCGGTTACGATAAACGCGATTCGCGGAACAGGTGCCATTCGAGCAAGTTGGCGCGGAGTAAGTCTGGTACCGGGGGCCTTGCCAGGAACTGGTTGGCACGGACGAGACAGGCACACCGTAGGTGGGCTGATAGCTCGGGGCGTAGCTGGTGTAGCCCGAGTTGACTGGCGTCGAAACGGGAGTCGAGTAGTGGACTGTTGGTTGTGCAATGGGCTGCGACGAGACAACGGTTCCACCGCAGTTTCCTGAAACGCAACCGGAGCCAACGGCAATCGGTGCGGATTGAGTCGACGTGTACGTCCCCATTGTCGAGTGGACAGGGGGTGCGGAATAGGTCACCTGCGGCGACACGGCGCGTGCTGCTGAGCAAGCCGCTCCACAGGACCCGCTTTGTGCATTGGCGTCATCGCTCATGGCAACCACCAAAAGAGCGGCGAACGCGACCATTGAGTGCTTCCATCCAAATTTCATCTTGCTTCCTCATCAACAAAGGTTCAATTGGGACACAGCTCCATGCCCCGAGACCTAACTGATGCGGATTCTGGTTCACGGTCCGCCGCGAGGATGTGAGCGATATTCCAGTTCTTGAATCTTTTTGGATGAATTTGTTTCGCGTTCGGGTGGGTTCGCTGTGCACCGGAGGAGCTTGCTCCCATCCTGATTCAGTCGATCGGCCGGATCACCTTGGCTGGATTGCCTGCGACGAGAAGCCCAGCGGGCACGTCTTTGGTCACCACGCTGCCCGCACCGATCACGCTGCGGTCGCCGATCGTGACACCTGGGCAAATGATGGCTTTGCCACCGATCCAAACATCGTTCCCGATGGTGATCGGTTTGCCGTACTCTGGGGTTCGTCGCAGATGAGATTCGAGAGGATGCGTTGCCGTGTAGAAGTGGACGCCGGGAGCAATGAAGACAAAGTCTCCGATCCGCACCTTGCAGACGTCCAGGATCACACAATCGAAGTTGAAGTAAACCTGTTTTCCGAGATGGATGTTGGTTCCGTAATCGCAGTGAAACGGGGGTTCCAACCAAACGGAATCGCCGCCGCTGGCGAACAGTTCTTTCAAAATGCTGCGGCGAACTGCTTCTTCGCGAGGCGAGTTGTGGTTGAGCTGATGGCAACGTTCGCGAGCGACCAAGCGGGCTTCCGCCAATGCAGGATCGTTCGGGTCATACAGCTCGCCCGCCAGCATTTTTTCCTTCTCGGATTTCATCGGAGCATGCCTGTTTTCGAGGGAGGTTTTTGGGGGGATGGTGCCCTTCCCGGCGGTGTACGCTTCGCTCGACCGCCGGCTACCCGCTGCATTCCCTCCGGGAAGTTCGAAAAAGGGTGACTAGCGTCTGGGTTTCGCTCCGAATGGGGCCGTCGCGGGAGTGCCTCGCTCACGCAACTTTTGAAGTTGCGATTTTGCGTGAGGCATTGGTTTTTCATAACCCGACGCGTTAGCGAGGCGAAGTCAACATCGTTTTTCCCTCGCTGACGCTTCGGGTTTTGAGAAAAGCGCAACTTCAAAACTCACGCTCTGAGTTGTGACTGGTGGTCTTGGCCGACTCTGACGGGCACGAGTGCCCATCCTACGTGCGTGAAACGTTGTTGAGGACTGAGTCGATAAGCCGCCCCCAATGGACGCTCTGATTGCGGATGCCAAGTTTATTCCTGGATTGCATCCCGGGAAAGAAGGTGTGTGGCTTCTTTCGAAAGGGCGGTGTCAGTCGTCGATCCGGTCGGCGATGATTTTGGCTGTGATGGGATCAACATGCAATTCTCGCTTTTGCCCATTTCGAACGCCTTCGATTTCCCAGTAGCGGCGTTCGAAAGAGACTTCGTCGATGTCTTGCGTGTGGCTGTTCTCCATGACGGTTTGAAGCAACTTTGATAGAGGCATCGCGTCCGCAGGTGGTGGCGTGTCTGGATCGTCATGATGTTCAGACAGCACTTTGCCGCTGGACGGATCGACCATCAATTCCACGGACTCGTTTCCCTTTTGCGTTTCGACTTCCCAGTTGCCATCGTCCATCGAAACCTCCGTGAACGGACCGTAACCGTCCTGTTCTAAACTCTGCACCATTTTGACCAGGGAGAGCCGTGTTCCACCAGCGGTTTGTCCGCTGACGATTTGGGGGCCGGTCAAGCCAAGTGGAAGGATTGTTGAGGCGATGAGAGTCGTTAAAAGTAGCGGTTTCATTTTCTGGCTCCTGGAAAAGGAAGGGATTTCCAATGACTGCGATAACGGGGATGCCCCGTTGTCCAGTCGGCAGCAGAAAAAGGTAGGCGGACCCGATAAGGTGTGGCTGAAGCGAAGTTAAAGTCTGCTTCATCTTTCTTGATCGGCCTGTTGAAGTTCTTGATCGTTGCTCATTTCAAGTCGCCGATCAGCATCAACGTGGATGGGTACCAAGTGTGATCTTGGTATTTGTCCGGCTTGGCATCAAAGTCGTTCCGGTTGCGTTCAAAAAGGATTGCGCGTTTGTCCAATTGGTTCGGTGTCAATTCAATTCGGACGGTGTGTTGGCCGGGTTCGAGGTCCGAGCCAATGTTCAAGGTTGCCATGCGGTGGTAGGTGCAATAGCCATCGATCCGATTGCGAGTGACTTCCTTGCCATCCAGGTCGACACGGACTTCGCCACCGTCGGGACCGAGTAGATCGAATACACCGGCGTGTGTTCCTTCAAAGGTGAATTCCAGGCGTGCGCCGGGATCGTTGGCTTGATAGAGTTCGGGCATGTTCCGTTGAAAACGTTTCGCCAAGGCATGATCCGAGGGGAGTTTGGTCCAGTTGCCTGACAGCATCTCCGGTTGGATCGCCACCATTTTGGCTTGTTCCCAGTTGTCTTCACGAAGTGGCTGCACCAGGGGATGTGGTTGTGGTTCGCCGCTGGCCTTGGCAATGGTCGGCCAAGATCGAGCGATGGTTTGGGTGTAAATGCGATGTCCCGTTTCGACATGGGGGTGGACGCCATCGGTCGAAAACACGATCGGTTCCGCAGTCGTGTCGGCGGGCTTCGGAGCTTTGAAAATGAGTTTGCCTGCCGCTTCCAGACGTGCGACTTCGACGCCAAAGTGAATCGATGGGATCGAATAGTGGTCTGCCAAATCTTCCATGGCACTGGCTGCGCGAGGCATCTTGCCAGCTTTCAAATCAGACAGCATGGGTTGCGTCAGTGTGTAGACAAAACAGATGTCCGTCGCAGGATTCGCAGCCCAGGTTTGCCGGATGATGCCTTCCATGGAACGGTGGATTCTTTCGGGCGCGGTTCCGCCATCGTTGACGGCGAATTCGACAAACAGCAAGTCGGGATCGTGCCGCAACGCGTCACGTTGCAGGCGAAACACGCCGAGGTTCGATCCTGTTCCACCAATTGCAGCACGGATCTCGTTCACGGTTGCGTTGGGAAATTGTTCTTGGAGCCACTCACGCGATTGGATTCGCCACCCCGGAGCGGCGGTGATGCTGCCGCCAAGGTAGGCGACACGAACGGACTCGCCCGCTTTGACTTTGGCGATGAAGTTAGGCAGTCCTGCACGTGGATGGCATTCCACGGCGTCGCGAAGTGGAAACTCTCC
>NZ_JBICHO010000215.1:0-15890 GCF_043100905.1 Rhodopirellula sp. JB055
CAGCAATGCCTCCTGACGGCCCGCTTTGAATTTGTAGGTTGAAATTCTCGCTGTGGGGCGTTCAGGGGCCCCAGGTCGGTGTATTCTGCTGGGATGGTTTGGTGTTCGGTCCCTGGTGTTTCGCTCAGGGCAGTGCAGTCAGGCAAAGCGATTGGTTGGGGCTGCGCAAACGTGCTGAGGGCTTTGGCTGATCGGCGGTGGAAATCGGAAAGAACCGATGTGCCGAAATGTTGCGACAGGCGAGAGATGCAGAGGGCAATCGGCAATGAGGCGACAATCACGAGATGGTGTCAGCAACCATTGCAAAATGGCTTCTGTTTCATTTGCGAATGTGCGACTTGGTTTCACGCTGGTGGAACTGTTGGTTGTGATTGCGATCATTGGGATGCTGGTGGGATTGTTGCTGCCTGCTGTCCAAGCGGCCCGGGAAGCGGCGCGGCGAACGGATTGCAGCAACCGATCTCGGCAGTTGGCACTTGCGATTCACAACTATCATTCCGCGTATCGAAAGTTGCCGCGCGCTTGGTGGTTGGAAACGCCACCGAAGTCATTCAACGGGGGCAACTGGATGACGGCGATTTTGCCTCAGTTGGAACAGCAAGGTTTGTACGATCGAATCGACCAAAGCATCTTGTCAGTCGATCAACTGAGCCCTGGTAACGTGTCGGCTTTGCAGACTCCGATGTCCATGTTCGTTTGCCCTTCGTCACCGGGAGGGATCGAGTCACGTCGCTACCTGTTTGATTCGACTCCTGCTGGGTTGCCGTTCACGGCAACCAATTTGGCGCCTGCGGATTTTTGTCCCAGCACTGGCGTGCGTGGGGCGTATGCGAACTTCGCTTATGGGGCGACATTGTCGGGTGGCCGCGAAGGGGCGTTGCAGGTGGTCAGTCAGGTCTTTGGCGGGGATCACGATGGCCGGTTCGCTGATATCTTGGATGGGTTGTCCCACACCACGTTGTTTGGCGAGCGGACCGGAGGCAATGTGGTTTACAGTGCCGGTCGTGAAGATCCAGTGGCGACTGCGGCGTTGATTGGCGTTGAAGGTGGCGGTTGGGGAGACTTGCTCAACGGCGAGCATTGGTTGCAGGGTTCATTGCAAAGCGGATTGAGTTGGCCGCCGGTGGGTGGGCCGTGTGCGATCAATTGCACGAATGCACGTGGTTTCGGGTTTCATAGCTTTCATACGGGTGGATGTCATTTCGCGTTTGCGGATGGTTCGATTCGTTTCACCAACACCAGCATCGAGCCGAAGGTGCTAGCAGCTCAGATCACACGACGTGGTCGAGAAACGGGGGCGGAAGATGGAAGCTAGGGTGCTGGAGTGGCGATGGATGTCTGTGTTGAGGTGGGGAGGATTTTGGGGAGTGGTGTTGCTGTTTTCGTTCGGGAGCGGGTGCACTGCGTCCAAGCCGGACAATGGAATGGTTCCCGTCAGCGGCAAATTGGAAGTCGATGGTCAGCCCGCGATTGGGGTCGTGATTGAACTGCATCCACAAGAGAACGCACCCACACTCGCACGAGGCATCTCATCAGAAGGTGGACGGTTTGAAATCAGCACCATGACTCAGGGAGATGGAGCGAAACCGGGAACCTACGACGTGACGTTTGTGTGGAGTGAATTCAACATTGTCACGCGGGCGCAAGAAGGAGATCAGTTGAACGGACGCTACGCAAAACCAGGTCAATCCACGATCCAGTGGACCGTCCCAGAAGGCGATCGTTGGGACGCCGGCACGATCCGATTGTCCAGCAAGCAATAGTTCGCTGCCGCGAAGACGCTTCGTCGCTTGGTGGCGTCACTGGGCGGCGGCGATCAGGATCAGGAACAAGATCGCGGCAACGACGGCGGCAGCGATTGTCAACACAATCTTGGCGGTGGAGTAGGGTGCCGTTCCGGTCAGGTGGGTCGCATTTTGGCCGCTGATCACGACGCGGTAAAGTTGGTCGTGGTATCGATAGGCCAGCACGTAGGCGGGCAATGACAATCGCCGAGTGGTCAATCCTTTCACGACAGTTTCCACGTGCACGTTGCGAAATCGCGAACCGGGAATCTGTGTGTTCTCGACATGTGTTTGTGCCATCCGTCGCAACGCATCGCGGACTTGCTGGCGGGCTTGCGATCGCTGGACATCGAATTGCTCTCGGGTGACGCCATCTTTGAGATTGGGTTCCGTTCGAGCAGTTCGCAGGTCCAAACCTTGACTGACGGCAACGGCTTCGGCTTGCGAGAGCCCGCGTGAGGCGGACACGAGAATGTTTTGAAACACCACGTCGGTTTGTCCGGCGTGGGGTGCCCAACTTGATCGTTGTGAATTGGCATTGGAGTCAGCCGCCCAACTGATTTTGCACTCGGTGTCGAAGACCCAGGCGACCCAGTAAAGCGGGTGCAGATCGTCGATGTGAGAAGCGGAAGTCAGGTCACTGGGGCGGAACCAACCCAGTGAACCCAACCATTGTCGCAGCGCCCGCTGAGCGTCATCGGGAGTCAGGACGAATGGCAAATAGGCTTCGGTTTGTTCCATCGGGTCCACGATGGTTTCGATCTCAACGATGCCATCGCAGAACGAGCATCGCAGTGCTTGGTGTTCTGGATCGAAAGCGACAGCGGCCCCGCAGCCTTTGCAACGCAAAATCTTGGCGGTTGTTTGCAGCTTGGGCGAAACGCTGGGAGGTGCGGATTGACCGCAGATCGAACAGCGCAGGTCACCTTGTTCGAGTGGTGTGTCGCAGCGAGAGCAAAGAGAAATGATTTCGGGCATCGTCGACTCACTGCATGGCGAAAAGAAGCACGATGAAAGCGATGAACAGCAGCACGGCACCGATCACCAGTGCAACCTTGGTGGTTGAGGTGGGGACATCGCCCGCCACGCGCCCTGTTTGCCCATTGACCAAGATCTGGACCGGAGGTTCGTTTGCGTCGTAACGGACCGCGAAGCACCAGATCGGCAGAAGCGTCAGATCAATCACCTCGCGAGACAACTGTGTCCGATGTTGCAGGTTGCGATGAGAGTCCCCTGGTAGAAAGTGTTTGAGTTGTGCCCCGACTTTGGCGACCGTTTCAGCGTGAGCGAGCTTGAAACAGGTGGTTTGGTCCTTGGAGGGAAGTTCCGCGAGCCATCCCGTGATGATGGAGGGCGAGTATCGGCGAAGGGCTCGCAGGTCGAACGGTTCGATGGCTTCTAGCGAATCGTTGTCGGTGCCTTGCGAAGCGGTGACGATAACATCCAGGACATAGCACGAATGGTGCCCCGTCAGACTTCGCCATTCCGTTTTGGTGACGGTCCGTGTTCTCGTGACGGGTTTTCCTTTTGAGTCGGTCGTGGTGTAGGTTTCCGTTTCGGTGTAGTTCTCGCCAATGCTCGCTGAGTACTGTGTGTCCGCGACGGCACCGTAAAGATAAGCGGGCAGATAAACCCCGCGGGTGCAATCGGGTGCGGCGCGTTTGAAATCAGAACGAGCGAACCAGTGGGCTCGGCTGAGCCATTGCTTGACCAGTTCGGTCGCACGTTCTTGGTTGATCGCGAAACCAATGGCGAAGGTCGGCCTGGGGCGATTGGCCGACGGAGGCCGCTGGATCACCGATGGCGAGGCGCAATACGGGCAGATTGTCGCCAGCAAGCCAGACATACCTGTGAGCGCAGCCCCACAGGATTGGCAGGCAATCTCTTGCAGGTCAGGCTCGGTGGTCATTTCCGCTGCGGACATTCGAGAGGGGCTTGGTTTCTTTCAGGGGACAGGAAAGCAGGCAGGGTGTTGCGGAACGGCGAGATCAAAAAGGTGGGGTGAGGGCAGGGGAGTTCCGGCATTAGCAAGGCTGCGTTTGCTGGGGTTTGGGGCGCGTGGTGGCGAATTTGCTTCGAGTTGATTCAGTCCGTTCGATTCAGATTGGTCTTCGCTTGCATTGGTTTGGGCCTTTATCGCACTGAATTGTATTGAGAGAATACACTTCATGCAGGTTGCGTTGAGGTCCTCCGCTGAGTCACCTTCGGCACGAGCTCGCAGCGCAATTGACCAAACCGGTAGGATGGATTTCAATTTCACGTTGACACGCCCCGGCAATCTGTTGGAGTCGTCCGAGCAGCGGTGGAGCGATTTGTTGCATTTGTGAAGCGGGACGTGGATCCGCACACATCCTGTGGTGTTTGGCGAGACATCGTGCATTGTGGCCCGTCAGCGTGACGTGAGCTCTTTTCCAAGTGTTCTTTCACTCGAGGATGGAAGCACGGGTGAATTCAACCGCGACTACCGAAAATCAACAAAGTCTGACTCGCAGCCTGGTCAATCCGTTGGCGGTGGCGGCGGTCATCATCGTGTTGGTCATCAGCGGGGTGATCGCGTTCAACAACATTCGCGAGCTTCAGGAAACGCGGCTCAAAGTTGGGCTGACGTTGAAGGTGCTGGCGTCCTTGGCCGAGATTGAAGGCGCGGTGACGGATGCGGAGCGGAGCCAACGGGATTATCTGATCACCGGTGATTCGCTGCATTTGGAGCCGTTCCATGTCGCCGTCCAGCGCACTCAGGAAGGGCTGAGAGAATTTGAAGAGCTGACCGAAGATCACGCGGTTCAGCGAGCCAAGTTTGACGAACTTCGACCCTTGGTCGAGGAACGCATTCGGCACCTCCATGTTGTCTTGGAGGTCCGAGAGAAAGAAGGTCCGGAAGCAGCCCGCGACGCTGTCATCGAAAATTCGCGTCGCGATTTGATGGGCAACATCGAGAAAAAAGCCATCTCGATGAGAAAAATCGAAGAGGACTTGTTGGTGGTGCGTGAAGCGATGGCAACACGAGCCTACCGCAGTGGGATTGTCACTTCGGTGTCCTCCACGTTGATTGGTTTGATTCTGGTGGGCAGCGTGCTGTATCTGCTGGAACGCAACCGCCGCAAGGCCGAACGGGATGCGCTGATGTTGAACTCGACTCGTGAACGAGTCCAGTTGGCACTGGATGCCGCTGAAATGGGGGCCTGGAACATTGATCCCAAGACCAACACTCTGCGGACGGATGAACGGTACCGCCGAATCCACGGTGTCGAACAAGAGGAAATGACTTTTGAGGATTCTCTGAAACGCATTCATGCGGATGATCGCGCGAGGGTTCGGCAAGCGATGCGAGCGTCGATGTCGCCTCTGGATCCTTCGCCATATTCTGTCGAGTACCGCGTCGTGCATGCGGATGGTTCGATTCGGTGGGTGTCGAGCAAGGGGATCGCTCGCGTTCACAAGCAACGTCGTGCCGCTGTGCTGACCAGTTTCGATGGCACCGTGGCGGACGTGACGGAACGCAAACGTCAGGAAGAACGCTTGCAGCGAAGTGAGCAAATTGCGTTGGCCGCAAATCAATCCAAGAGTGAATTCTTGGCCAACATGAGCCACGAAATTCGAACCCCGATGGCCGCCATTCTGGGGTATGCCGATGTGTTGTTGGGGCACTTGGAAGATCCCGACAACCGGAATTGCGTGATGATCATGAAACGCAACGGGGAGCACCTGTTGTCGTTGATCAATGACATTCTGGATTTGTCACGCATCGAGGCCGGCAAACTCAGTGTGGATACAGAACAGGTTCCGTTGCTACGATTGGTGGGCGACATTCAGTCTTTGATGCAGGTCCGGGCGGACGAAAAGAAGATTGATTTTCAAGTCGTATTCGAAGGCAAGGTTCCACTGTCCATTGAGACCGACCCAACTCGGTTACGACAGGTGTTGATCAACTTGATTGGCAACGCGATCAAGTTCACGAATGAGGGCAGCGTGCAGTTGAAAGTGTGCTTCGTGAACGGAGCCGATCCGCCGGTGATTGAATTTTCCATTGTCGACACTGGCATTGGCATCAGCAAAGAACAGCAGAATCGGTTGTTCAAACCATTTTCACAGGGCGATGCCTCGGTGACGAGAAAGTACGGAGGCAGTGGGTTGGGGCTGGCAATCAGTCAGAGATTGATTGAGATGATGGAAGGCGAAATGTCACTCGACAGCGAATTGGGCAAAGGGTCGACGTTCTTCGTTCGGTTGCCAGTGCATTCGATGGATGGTGTCGAGTTGGTGAAGCCCGAACTGGTCAAGCAAACGCCTCGACCGGAGGACGGGTCGGTCGAAACCCCTGTGTTGAACTGCCGTGTGTTGGTGGTGGATGACCGGCGAGATGTCCGTCATATCAGCCAGCATTTTTTGGAAAAGGCGGGCGCGAAGGTGTCCACCGCAGAGGACGGTCAGGAAGGCGTGGACGCGGCGATCCAGGCTCGGGACGCGGGCGACCCGTTTGATTTGATCGTGATGGACATGCAAATGCCCCGAGTGGATGGGCTGCAGGCGACGACGTTGTTGCGTTCCGCTGGGATTGATTGGCCGATCATCGCCCTCACCGCGGATGCAATGAAAGGCGACCGGGATCGATGTCTCAACGGCGGCTGCGATGATTATTTGTCCAAGCCCATCGACCATGTAAAGTTAGTCAGCATGGTGGCCCGATACACACGTGAAATCGGACTCGATGATCTGGCGGAACGTCGTCTCCTTCGCGCGAATCAATTGCGGGAAGAAATGGAACGCCAGGGGGAGACGAGAGGCTGAATTTGAGCTTGGATTCCAGGCATAAGGAATCCGCAACCGAGTTGCATTCTTATAGGAATGAGTTGACCAGGACAGCCAAAGCAGCACCGGTGAGTGGGCCCAGCACGGGAACCCAGGCATACCCCCAATCACTGCCTTGTTTCCCTTGGATAGGAAGCAGAGCGTGAATCAGTCGCGGGGCAAGGTCTCGGGCTGGGTTGATCGCATACCCGGTGGTTCCGCCCATCGACAGACCGATGCCAAACACGAGCAAACCAACTGGCAACAACCCGATCGATCCCAGGCCCAATACGGGGGCATTCTCGACCGGTTCGGCCCCGGAGCTGAAGCCTGGTGCCACCATCAAAAAGATGGGCAAGATCAATGCGAAGGTGCCGATCGCTTCGCACACAAACGCTTGCGGAAGATTGCGAATGTTGGGGGCCGTGCTGAAGCAGGCCAGCATGCCATCGGGATCGTCGGCCGCCTGTCGGAAGTGTTCGCGGTAGAACACATAGACCAGCAACGCCCCGGCCATTCCGCCTAGCATTTGTGCGACAACGTAACCGCCGCTGTCGGTCAGTGTGAAGCTCTCGTCGGCGAGGTACATCGCAAGCGTGACGGCGGGATTCAGGTGCGCTCCACTGTATTCATTGGCACAGAATGCTCCGATGAAAACAGCGATTCCCCATCCTGCTGCAATCACAATCCAGCCCCCCTCGTTCCCTTTTGTTTGGGGGAGAACGACGTTTGCGACCACTCCATTGCCAAACAAAATCAGGAACATGGTTCCAACGAACTCTGCCACATACGGATGCATCGATCCACCTTCTTCGATTTGCGAGTGAATGGCGGCAATTTGAAATGCAAGGGATTGGTCGCCAGCCCAGTCCCTTTTCCCACCGTTCAAGGCAGGTCGACTCGAACTTGAGGAACTGGTCTCAGCCGAGGGTTTGCCCGCCGTCGACGGGGAGCAATTGGCCGGTCGTCATGCTGGTTCCCGTTGCGAAAAACAGGACCGCGTCAGCAATGTCTTCCGGCTGAGATGCCTTGGGCAGCGGGTAGTCCGCGACCATTTCATCGAGGTCCCAATTGGGATTGCCTTGTCGAATCCAGCGGCTGTCGATCGGGCCGGGGCAAACCGCGTTGACGCGAATTTTGGGTGCGAGGGATCGGGCCAGCGATTTCGTGAGTGTGTTCAATCCACCTTTGCTGGCACAGTAAGCGATGGAGGAACCCGACCCTGTGATACCGGCAACGGAGCTGACGTTGACGACGGAGCCACCCTCGCCTTCGCGAAGCAATTCAGCGGCGGCTCGTGTGACAAAGAAGGGACCCTTCAAGTTCACGCCGAGGATGCGGTCCCACATCGGTTCCGTCAGGGTTTCGAGTTTGGCGTGTTCGATGAATTCCGTCGTTGCCGCATTGTTGATCAAGCAATCCAAGCGACCAAACGTTTCGCGAATTTGGTGAAGCATCGCACGGACGTCATCGTCGATTGAAACATCACACCGAATCAACATGGTTTTCATGCCGATGGATTCCACGTCCGCAGCCGTCTGTTGGGCTTCGGTCTCGCTGCGTGAGTAATTGATCACGATATCGTGACCTTGCCGTGCCAGCCCGATCGCACAGGCTCGGCCAACTCCCGTGGCGGCGCCAGTGACCAACGCGACGGGACGTGGATGAGATGACATCAAGAACTCGTTGGGGATGGGAAGAGACAAGCCAAGTCAAGCAACGTGCTGATTCTACAGCGTTGGAAGCGAGGCTTTGGGGGGCGCCGATGCAGCTTTGGCTGCGAGATTGCGAACCAGCGACCGAGCGACTTGGTCGAACGGAGCGCGAGCACGCTGATCGTTGGCAAGCACCTCAGCCAATTTGCCAGCGTCGCCAGCTTCACGAAGCGCGATGTCGATCGGCAATCCGCCCAGGTAAGGAACGCTGAGTTGTTCGGCTTTGTCACGTGCCCCACCACGGCCGAAGATGTCGAAGGTCTTGCCGCAATCCGGGCAGTTGAATCCGCTCATGTTCTCGACCATTCCCGCGATCGGAATGTTGACCTTGCGGAACATGCTGATGGCTTTGACCGCATCCAACAGCGCGACTTCTTGTGGGGTGCAAACCACGACGGCGCCGGTGATTGGAATCGCTTGCGAAAGGGTCAAAGCGATGTCGCCGGTGCCTGGTGGCATGTCGATGACCAAATAATCCAGTTCACCCCAGGAGGTGTCTCGGAGAAATTGTTGGATCGATCCGTGCAGCATCGGGCCTCGCCAAATCACGGCTTGGTCCGGTTCCAGCAAAAATCCCATCGACATGACTGGCATGGCACCAGCGGTCTCCGGCGGGACGCCTGATTCGCCGTTGGGGCCGAGACGAATTGGTTCGATCTTTTTGTCTTCGGAGATGGCTGGCCGACCAGACAGGCCGAGCAGGTGCGGGACGCTGGGACCGTACACATCGGCATCCATCAGACCAACGCTGGCACCGAGTCGGCGAAGCGTCAGCGCCAACGATGTCGCCACGGTACTCTTGCCGACGCCACCTTTGCCGCTGCCGACCAGAATCACGCTTTTGGCTTTCAATCCGACCTGGCCCAAGCGAGCGGGTGGTCGGGCGTGGACCGGCGTCGCAACTTCGATCGTTTTGCCAGGGGCAACGGTCAGAGCCAGATCGCGGATCGTGTCCGCGATTTCGTCCGCGATGGGTTGGCAGTGGGATGTGATCCCGACGGACAGTTTGACCGTGTCGCCGTCCAGCGTGATTTCACCCAATTGCCCCGTGCTTTGGATGGGGCGTCCGGTTTCAGGGTCCGGGTGTTGGCCAATTCGTTCGCGGAGCGAGGCGATCAGGGCGTCGGGTTCGACGGGAGTCGTCATTTCAAAAACCAGGGGCGATCAAGACCAGGGAAGCGGTGTCACGAGTTGGCATCCAGCAATTCGCCGATGTCCAGCAGGTGAACTTGGCGTCCGCCTTCGTTCTGGTCAACCGCGTGGGGGCTGTCGATGGCAACGGTGCGGCCATCGGGGCTGCATCTCGGGTGCGTGTCGCACCGCCACTCGCCGGTGTAGCGTTTGGGCGAAGGGAAATGCCCCAGATCAAAACGGCGATCGCTGGGAACGTGATACAGATAGACCGTTTGGCGTCGAGACTTGCTTGGGTAGGTGTCGTTCAGAATCCAATCCCCATAGTTGCCAGCGAGGTAAGTGTTGTGACCGTTGGTCGGCATTTTGTCGGCCCCGACCCGGTGAACGACGTCCGTTTGGTCCTCAAAAACGTAGAAGCCGTTGGGTTGGCCGGCCGGGCGGGTCCACATCGTCACGGCATCGTCGCCTTTCCAAATGAAGTGCGAGGTGTACCCGGAAGGATCGAGCACGTGCAGATCGGAACCGTCCATGTTGGCGGTCAACATACGCGTGACGAAGCCACCTTTGTATTTCAGTGTCGCCGGATCAAACTCGGGGCGATATCGGTGCAGGACAATGAACCGCGTACCCGATGGGTTGATCAGCAGGTGATTGAAGTAGTGCCAGGCGTCAGCATGTTTGTCGCCATCGGGCCAGGGCAATTGAGCGACTTGGGCCAGGGACAGGACCAGTTCACTGCGGCCGGATTGCAGATCCACACGCCACACTCCGGATTCCTCCGGGGCCCGTTCGTCCACATGGGGATCGGCCAAACCGGAGTAACCGTAGCCCGGGCGAAGGTTGTTGATACGTCGGAAATCGGCTGATAGACCGGTCCGTCCGTCTTGGCTGATCGTGTAGATCGGCCGATCGATCGTTTTTGTCAGTCCCGATTCCAAATCACGGATGCGGCATACGAACCGGTCACCATCTTGATCGTTCCAGAGAACGCGTTTGCCGTCTTTGCCGACGAACTGCAGCATGCAACCTTGCTGCCATCCCCACGCTTGGCTGGTTCCCAGCGGGATCCATCGGTCGTTTTGGGCGGTGTCGACGTAGCCCACGCCGATGCGATCATCCGCGTGGGGGCTGCGGCCTTCGAAGTCGACTTGGTTGGACAGCACGAAGCGGCCGGTGGGGTCGAATTCTTGTTTGTCGTAATACCCAAACCAGTGGAACTTTGGGCCGTGTGTGATCGTACGAGTGGGAACGAACGTTTCCAATGGTCCGGTTTCGCTGGTCGATTCTTTTCCAAAAGATTGTGAACAGGCGTGCATTGCCAGCGCGGAGCCAGCGACCAGGTTGGTCGCGAGAAATTGGCGACGGTGAAGGGGGGAGGATGGGGGCATCGAGGGTGCTCCGGCAGCGAGGTGGGACATGGAGGTAGGGCCCGAACGGGAGGCAGACGCTGGCGAGGCATGCGTCTGAGGGGCAGTTTAGCAGTTGCGGGCAGGAGGGGGTGTGGTTGGGGCGTCCTGAGGGAACTGCGCCGAAGCGGGCGGGAGCAGTTCCGGAACAGCTTTGCGAGGGACGAATCTGGCTGCTGGAACGCAGCGAGAGCGGTCGAGAAGAGTGACCGAGAGAAAACGTCACGACCAAGGACAGTCGCGGGAAGACACGCTAGCGTTGTTCGCGATAGGTGGTGAAGCTGAGAAAGGCGAGCAGTCCAGAAAAGATGACGAATCCAAGGTTCATCAGCATGCTGGCCGACCCGAGAGGAGCCATGTCGTTCATTCCAGCCAGGCCGAGCAGCAGGTCGGCTCCGAAAAGCACCAGCAGCAAAATGGACGCCACAAGGCTGATTAGACAAAGCGCCTTGGGCATGGACGGGAACCTCAATCGATGTCGGAAAATCAGGGTGCAGTGAGATCGGGGCAGGGCCCCGGAATGGGCGAGCGTACCAGCTCGCGTGGCAAGGATAACAAACTCGCCTTCTAGGTTTGGCCGTCAGTATAGTTCAACGAAAAGAAAATACCCAAGTTCACGTGATTTCGCTATTTCCTCGTCGCAGTTCGGTCGGATTGGACTGCTTGCAACAGTTGTCTGGAGGCAATCCGCCTATCGTTTTAGCCGGAACGATGCGACGATAAAGGCGTGTGCTACCGGAAATTCGTGCTGGCGAGCGTGGTTCGGGTTTCGCACGCATTGAATGGACAGACTCTCTTTTGACAGGCAACCATGCGTCGGACGCTGTTATTGATCCCTCATGAATTCGCGGGCTGGCCCATTTTTGGGGTGGGTTGGGCGTTGTTTTTTTTGGTGATCGCCGTGTTGGCCTTTGTGGGCTGGGAATCTCGCCGCGGTGGCGTCGGGGCTGCGGCAGCCATTCGTCAAATTGCGGGTTTTGCACTGACGGCAGCCGTGATTTTGGTGTTTGTGGTTCCGCGAACCGAACTGGTCAATTCGCTGGGGGAACCGGTCGGTGTGGCGGTCCGTGGGTACGGCATGTTCCTGATGCTAGCCGCGATCGCGTCGGTGGGGCTGGCCGCTTGGCGGGCGGAGCGAGCTGGATTGGGGGCCGATTCCATTTTGCAGTTGGCGCCCTGGACGTTCATCGGCGGATTGCTGGGGGCGAGGATTTTCTACGTCACGCAGTACTTTCACGATTTTCTGCGGCCGACCTGGACGGAAACGTTGATGTCGATGGCGGCGCTGAACCAGGGTGGTTTGGTCGTTTACGGCGGATTCATCGGTGGCTTCATCGCTTCGATGATTGCGCTCAAACGCCACGGGACACCCATTTGGCGAATCGGGGACGTGATCATTCCCTGCGTCTTTGTGGGATTGTTGTTTGGCCGCCTGGGGTGCTTGATGAACGGGTGTTGCTACGGCGGTGCTTGTGAAGCGGGCCCGTTGGCGGTGCGGTTCCCGGCAGGTTCGCAGGTCCACGCGGAACAATTGCTCTCGGGCGAATTGCTGGGAATCCAAGGGCACCCAGTCTCCGCCGAGGAAGAGGTTTCGCCGGGACAGGCTCAATTGGTTGTTGATTCGGTGCGTCCGGATTCCTTGGCCAGCCAAGCGGGAATCGACGCGGGACAAACGCTGACCATCGCTTTGGACAGTTCTTATCGAGACGAGGTGCCGTTGGACCGGCCGGTGGAAGAAGCGTTGCCCGGTGTGTTTGTGCTAAAAGACGACGAAGTTCTGGCAAGATTTTCGCCCCAGGACCTGCCGTCGATTGCGGAACCGGTGTGGGGCACCCAAATTATCAGCTCGGTTTTTGCTGCTGTCATGTTCGTGGTTTTGTTGATCGTGGAACGAGTTCTGCACCGAGCACCCAAGCAGGCGAGCGAAACCGAGATCGAGCAAGCTGACGCAGGGGGGCGTCGTCCTGGCGTGTTGATGCTGATCGGATTCATCGCCTACGGCGTATTGCGAATCGTGTTGGAGTGGATTCGCGTGGATGAAAAAGGACAGTTTGGAACCTCCTTGTCAATTTCTCAGTGGGTCAGTTTGGTGGTCATCGCGGCGAGCGTGGTGACATTGATCATCCGTTGGCGAGGGGGGGCGGAAAGCGAGACCGGTACCTTGGCGAGCGCGAGCGACTTATGAAAATTGCCTGTTTCAGCACCAAGCCCTATGACGAGCAGTTCTTGTCAGCGGCCGCAAAAGAATTCGAGCATGAATTTGCGTTCTTGGAGCACCGACTCGACGCGTCCACGGTGGTTCTGGTGGAAGGATGTGATGCCGTTTGTGCCTTCGTCAACGACACGCTCGATCGGTCCGTGCTAGAGAAGCTGAGCGAGTTTGGAATCGGATTGTTGGCGATGCGCTGCGCTGGGATCAACAATGTGGATCTGGATGCGGCCGCGGAATTCGGAGTTCGCGTCGTGCGGGTTCCTCGCTATTCGCCTTATGCGGTCGCCGAGCATACGGTTGGTTTGATTTTGACTTTGAACCGGAAAATTCACAAAGCCTACAACCGCGTGCGTGAGAACAACTTTTCCATCGACGGGTTCTTGGGATTCGATCTGCAGGGACGAACGTTCGGTGTGATTGGAACCGGAGCAATCGGTCGTGTTCTGGCAAAAATCATGAACGGGTTTGGGTGTCGGGTGTTGTTGTACGATCGGTTTCCAAACGAAGAGGGCAAGCAGCTCGGTGAGTATGTCGGTTTGGATGATCTGTTAGCGGAGTCCGACTTGGTTTCGTTGCAGTGCCCGTTGACGCCAGAAACTTACCATTTGATCGATGCCGATCGGCTTCGCAAAATGAAACGCGGCGCTATGTTGATCAACACGTCGCGTGGTGGATTGGTGGACGCATCTGCGGCGATCGAAGGATTGAAATCCGGCCAGTTGGGCGGGTTTGCCTTGGATGTTTACGAGGAAGAATCGGGCGTGTTTTTCGAGGATCTTTCTCAGGAAGTCATGCAAGACGATGTGCTTTCAAGATTGATGACGTTCCCCAACGTTTTGATCACCTCCCATCAAGCGTTCTTCACCCGGGAGGCATTGGAGACGATTGCTCACACCACACTTCAAAGCATCGACGCATTCGGTCGGGGGGATGATCTGGTCGATGAGGTGGTTGCGACGCCATCATGACATCTGCACGTCTTCGCTGTGATGAGTGGATGGACGATCCCGGATTGGATCCGGAGCGTCATCGACTCGCTCTCGCTGGATTGGCTCGATTGAACCGGCTCAGTCTGGTTTCGAGAGTCTTTTATCCTCGACTGGTTCGCTTGGCGGCACAGCAGCCACGTCGACCTCTGCGCGTATTGGATGTTGCCAGTGGCAGTGCCGATTTGCCGATTGATTGGTTGTGTCGAGCCAAGCGGGAAGGCATTCGAATGGAAGTCACCTCGCTGGATCGCAGCCAATACGCAATGGATTTTGCGTCGGAAAAAGCCAAGGCCGCTGGCGTGACGATGGGAACGGTGGTGCGAGATTGCTTGGTCGATGGATTGCCCTCCGGGTTTGATGTGGTGACCAATTCGTTGTTCATGCACCACTTGGAAAACCACCAAGCCGTTCGGCTGATCCAAGAGATGTGGCGTGTGAGCGAGCGGGCTGTCGTGATTTGTGATCTGGATCGCTCCAAGATCAACACGGCCTTGGTCGCGGTCGCGTCCCGTTTGGTTTCGCGAAGCGATGTGGTGCACCACGATGCAACCGCCAGTGTTCGAGGTGCGTTCAATCGGCCTGAGTTCGCTGCGCTTCTTCGACAAGCGATGGGGTACGACATTCCGGTTCGGATCGCGTTTCCTTGCCGTTTTCTAGCGGTGATCGACCAAGCCTGTGTGGCTGAATTGGTGGGCAGTGCTTCACCCATTTTGTCAGGGGCCATCCCTTGATCGCCCGCGATGATAAGGGAGGCCTCGGAAAGGTCTCGTTCATTGGTGCCGGCGTTTCTGGGTGCGCAGCAGCGGCTCGTTTCGTTCAGCGAGGAGCCCAGGTCACGTTGTTTGAGAAATCACGGTTTCCTCGCGAAAAAGTTTGTGGGTGTTGCTTGGGAGCCGCGGGATTGTCGGCACTGGATGCGATCGGGGTCGGCCAGTCGGTCCGGGAACTGGGGGTGCCCACCAAATTTTTTCGAGGGATTTTTCAATCGTCTGCGTCTGACTCTTCGGCCGTCGCAGATCGCGGTGCGGTTAGGCAGCCAGTGCCGGGCGTTTGTATTCCCTTCCGCCCAGGCGTCGCGATATCGCGAGCAAAGTTGGATTCGCATCTGCTTCAGTTTGCGGTCCAGTCCGGTGTTGAGGTGCGTCAGCCTTGCGAAGCAACCATTGTCGCACAGTCCGATGAGCAAGTTTGGATCGATGGGGGAATGGATTCACCGGAAGCGTTTGATCTGGTCGTGGTGGCCGCGGGATTGACCGGCCGGTTCCGGCAGAAATCAGCTCCGGACCTTGGTTGGATCGAAACGCCGCAAGGGCCATTGGGTGTTTCCACGCAGATGAGCAAGTCGGAAGCCGAAGAAATTGGCTGGCAGTTGGATGAGGGTGAGATCCAAATGCATTGTGGACGTGATGGATACATCGGGATCGTGCGGCTGCCTGATGGCGGTTTGGATTTAGCAGCTGCGATTCATCCGCGACGGAAATTGAATTCCGCCACGGGAGGGGGGCGGCGAGCCATTCAAACGCAGATGTTGTCTTTATTGCTGGGCTCTGGAAGATTCAGTTGGTCGCAAGCTCGACAATTGGAACGTTGGTTCTTGGGGGACGCCCAGTGGCAGACGACACCTCCACTGAGGCGAAAGCGAGTTAGCGGAAAAGGGCGGGTTGTCGCCATTGGCGACGCAGCCGGGTACGTGGAACCGCTCACCGGCGAGGGAATGACCTGGGGAATCGAGAGCGGTTTAGCAGTGGCTGATTTTTGGGCTTTGTATCGGTTGACGCAATTGACGCCTAACGGTGTGGGCGATTTTGGTGCACACTGGGATTCACAAGCAGTGACGTTTCAAAACCGCCGTCGGCAATTGT